>JAJAYT010000578.1 GCA_026786085.1 Microcoleus sp. CAN_BIN18
AAGTAGCGCGACACGCCAGAACAGTTGACGGCATTCTCGGCGCTTCCGTTGATCTAATTTTTCTAGTAGATCGATCGGGAAAATACACCTATGTCAGCCGCACCGCCGCTCAAGCTGCCGGCATGAACCCCAGAGAAATGATTAGCAAAACCTGGCAGGAATTAGGCTGGCCAACAAGAATTATGCAGCGGGTTCATGAAGAGTGCGATCGCATATTTGTCACAGCCGAGCCAGTCAAAGGCGAAGTAATCGTCCCCACCGCCGCCTGGGGAACCCGCGACTACGAGTACATTCTCAGCCCGGTTTATGGCACAGACGGCAGTGTCGAATCGGTAGTGGCGACTCTGCGCGATATCACGGATCGCAAAGACGCCGAGGAAGCGTGGCAATTGGCCAAAGAAGCCGCCGAACTCGCCAACCGCGCCAAAAGTGCTTTTCTGGCCAACATGAGCCACGAGTTGCGCACTCCCCTGAACGCGATTATTGGCTACAGCGATATGTTGGTGGAAGATGCCGAAGAGTTGGGAAACTTAGAATTTGTCTCGGATTTAGATAAAATTCGCACTGCTGGCAAACACTTGCTGCGACTGATAGACGATATTCTCGACATTTCCAAAATTGAAGCTGACAAGATGGAGATTTACCTCGAAAGCTTCGATGTTGGTGGCTTAATCGACGAGGTGGCAACAACTATCAAACCGCTGATGGATAAAAACACGAATACTTTGCAAGTATTGAGTGCTGACAATATCGGCGCTATGCACGGCGATTTGATGAAAGTCCGACAAGTAATCCTAAATCTGCTCAGCAATGCTGCTAAATTTTCGGCTAACGGGGCGATCGTCCTTAATGTCGAAAGAATTACCAGCGAAGAGTTAAAAAATAAGTATCAATCGCGAGTTGCTCAAATGTTAATTTTGGATTCAGAATTCTTAATTTTCCGAGTGACGGACACGGGCATCGGCATGACAGAAGAGCAGCAAGAGCGACTGTTTCAACCTTTCACTCAAGCCGACAATTCAACTACTCGCAAGTACGGTGGCACTGGTTTGGGATTGACTATCAGTCAGCGTTTTTGTCAGATGATGGGCGGTGATATTGAGGTTACGAGCGAGTTAAATTGTGGTTCTACTTTTACTGCTTGTCTGCCTGCTTCGTTGTTTAGGCGATCGGAATTTTAACATTTAGCTGAAATATCTAAAAAAGCAAACAATAATTATGAAATACGATGTTTATACCCGCCACAATTGCATTTTAACAAAAAGTTTATTTTTGTTCCCGATCGCCTGTTATGCGTGCCTCGGAGCCTTGCTGTGGGGACAATCTGCGGCATATTCCCAGCAGCCGGCTTGCCCGACTGGCAGCGCTGAAAATTTCCCGCCGCCTCCGCTTTCGCAAACCGAAAGAAGCGTGCCGAGTCTGTGGTTAGCTCAAAAACAATTTGGTGGCAAATTGCTCGATCGCTGGTTTATCGATCCCGGCAATACTTGGGTAATTATCATCGTCAACCGCCAACTGTGGAGTTTGCTAGATTATATCGAACGCTATCAGTTTGTCAACCGCTTCGGCACTGTGTCGAGGGAATACGGTTACAATCTGCGAGTTTGCAACCGTCAAGGCACTGCTTTGGCAGTTTATTCGTGCAAGGGCGATCGGCTTACCTGCCGCATCGATTTAGAATCTCTCTCAAATCCGGGTCTGAGAGGTAAACTCAAAGGATTTTAGAGTCAACTTAAGGTACAACCGATAATACGATCGCCCTGCGCCACAAATTACCAGAATTTGTGAAACCAAACAAACTCCAGTGGAGAACCGGGGTATAATCAAAAGTGAGAACTCAGAATTGACCATAATTCGCAAATCTGACTTCGGAGTTCAAAATTCTGGTATTTTAACGTGCAATTATATGGTGGAACTCTCGTGTAAAAGCGAATACGCAATCTTGGCTTTGCTGGAACTCGCGGATTGCTACGAACAGGGTGAACCCCTGCAAATTCGCCAGATAGCGGCTCAGCAAAATATTCCCGATCGATATTTAGAACAGTTGCTGGCTACAATGAGGCGCAGCGGGCTGATTCGTAGCCAGCGAGGAGCAAAGGGAGGTTATATCTTGGCCAGGGAACCTTGGAAAATTACCATTCTAGAAGTTCTTAACTGCTTAGAAGGCTCTGAGTTTGATCGCTCCGAAAAAGACTCGCCAGCCCAAACTGTAGAAAGTGCGGTGATTTGGGAAGTTTGGCAAGAAGCTCGATCGGCCGCCAACTCGGTCTTGCAAAAATATACGCTACAGGATCTATGCGAAAAGCGCAATGGCAGGCGGCAGCTCGATATCATGTATTACATCTAGTTAGGGCTTGCCAACTAGGAATTAAGATTTACCTTCAACAACCAACTGACAAAGATTATGCGTATTGCTGGTGACATTACAGAATTGGTAGGGCACACGCCCCTGGTGCAACTCAACCGCATTCCCCAAGCCGAAGGCTGCTTGGCTCGGATTGTGGTAAAACTTGAAGGCATGAATCCGGCCGCATCGGTGAAAGACCGCATCGGTGTCAATATGGTAAATCAAGCCGAGGCCGAAGGGCTGATTACTCCCGGCAAAACCGTTTTAGTAGAACCGACTTCGGGCAATACCGGAATTGCTTTGGCAATGGTGGCGGCGGCTAAGGGCTACCAGTTGATTTTGACAATGCCGGATACGATGAGCACGGAACGTCGATCGATGTTGCGCGCTTACGGGGCTCAACTGGAACTGACTCCGGGAATTGAAGGCATGACTGGCTGCATCCGCCGCGCTCAAGAGATTGTGGATAAAACGCCGAATGCGTATATGTTGCAGCAGTTTCGCAATCCGTCGAACCCGGAGATTCACCGTTTGACAACGGCTGAGGAAATTTGGGCAGATACCGACGGTGAGGTGGATTTCTTGATTTCTGGAGTCGGCACTGGCGGTACGATTACGGGTATTGCAGAGGTGATTAAGTCGCGGAAACCGGGATTTAAGGCGATCGCCGTTGAGCCGGCTAACAGTCATGTACTGTCGGGTGGCAAGCCTGGGCCTCACAAAATTCAAGGTATCGGTGCTGGTTTTGTCCCGCCGGTGCTGAATGTGAATGCGATAGACGAAGTGATAGTTGTTACCGATGACGAGGCGATCGTCTACGGGCGTCGCTTAGCACGAGAAGAAGGACTTTTGTCCGGTATTTCCAGCGGTGCGGCATTGTATGCGGCTTTGAAAGTCGGCAAGCGTCCCGAAAATGCAGGCAAATTGATTGTGATGATTCAGCCTAGCTTCGGCGAACGCTATCTCAGCACTCCTTTGTTCCAAGATCCCGAACTGAATCTGGCGATGGCGCTCAATTAAGCCCGCTAACGACCAGAGTTGCAGAAACTAAAAGCAGGGCGTAGAGTGTACGCCCTGCTGTTGTTTCTAGTGAAGACTTTAGTCCTTCTTAACAGTTGTTTGATCGTTCGGACTTTAGTCCTTCTTAACTCAACTCCGTATAGAGAGGACTGAAGTCCGAACGATCAAACTTTAAAAGCATCAATATTTTTATAAAATGGATTTATAATAATTTGAAAACACAGGTTTTTTACCGACAACTTTGGCATTTATATCAGATAAATAACTAATATATTAGCAAATAATGATATTTTTGTCAAGCACTTTTTCGCAGACTATCTAGATTTCAAGGAAATAACAGCGTGTCTTCCGTTACCAATCACTACAAAACTCTCAAGATTAGCCCAACAGCAACACAAGCTGAGATTAAACAAGCATACCGCCGTTTAGTCAAAATATTTCATCCAGACAGCCAAAGCTCAACAGCCGGTCACGAAGAGATTATCCGCCTCAACGCAGCCTATGAAATATTAGGAGATGCCCAACACCGACAATCTTACGATCGCCAATTTTCTCAGCCAAGAGAACAGCAATCACCCTACGCACCAAACGTCGCCCGCCAGCGCCAACAAGCAGCGCGGGATGCCGACGAACAAATGGAACAGTGGCTGATCAAAGTATACAAACCAGTCAATCGAATGCTCAACAGCATCTTGAAGCCGCTTAAAAAAGAAATAAACGAATTGTCAGCAGATCCGTTTGATGACGAACTGATCGAAAAGTTTCAAGCTTATATCGAAACCAGTCGTGACTTTCTTTCAAAAGCTCATAACTTTCTGAAAGCTGTACCCAATCCATCTAATGTAGCCGGAGTTGCAGCCCATCTCTATTACTGCATCAATCAAGTGGGCGATGGCATAGAAGAATTGCATTTATTTACGCTCAATTATGACGATCGCCATTTGCACACAGGTCAAGAACTGTTTAGAATTGCTTCTAGACTACGGCGGGAAGCGCAGGAGGAATTAAAATTCAAAAGTTAGTATACCTCTTGCAAAAATAGCTGAGACGGGCAAGATGCCCGTTCCACAACAAAAAAAACTTTTTGTGGGATGGGCATCTTGCCCGTTCCCAAATTTGATTAAAAGGCAATACAGTTACTTAAGACTGATCCCCCCTAACCCCCCTTAAAATGGGGAGTTGGGGGTGGGACAAGAAGCTCTTAAAGCCCCCCTTCTTAAGGGGGATTTAGGGGGATCTCCGGGGCATAAATAGTGTTAAGTAAACCGTATTGACCAATAACCAATAACTCATAACTCATAACTCATTCCCAAATTGTTAAATTCCAAAAAGAACTTGAATTCGCTTGCGAATTTTAATAAAAGGAGTTTGTCCGAGAGAGTCCCCATCTAATAATCCCAAATCTCTCAAAGCTTGCTGGCGTTCGGACAATTTTTGAGCAATCTGATCTGCTAAATTGGGCTGTTCTATTAAAAGTTTTTGTAAGTCGTGGCGTTCCACCACAAACAAAATTGCATCTTCGCTAGTTTTAACAGTCGCCGTTCTTGGAGTTCCCAACAGCAAAGATATTTCCCCAAAAAACTCGCCCTCGTGAAGCGTCGCAATATATTGATCTGTTTTTTGAGAAAGAACTTCTACAGCCCCGGAAAGAATAATATAAAAAGAATCGCCAGGGGCATTTTCTTTACAGACAATCTGTCCCGCTGGAAACAGTTGTCGGTAGCCGTATTCAATTAACTGTCGCAGTTCTAAATCGGTACACTGTTCAAAATAAGTTACTCGCCGCAATAAATCTCGCAGCGTCCAGTTATTCGGTGATTTAGCCCCATGATTTTTATGATCGGGAATCGTGGAATTAGATTGAATTTCTGCTGAATGTTTGGCATTCTGGGGGAAAACTCTGCCGTTGGAATTGTCGTCTTTGCGATCGTGAAAAACTTTAGTTAACTCTTGTGGGTTTCGCAGCCACAAATCACGTTGGGGAAATGGAATTTCGATACTTCGGTGGCGGAATTCGTAATCTATTAAAAAATTGACCGCACTTTTAATGGCATCGCTTTCTTGTGGTTGGTCAATCCAAACCAAAAGTTCAAAATTTAAAGCGTTATCTCCAAAACCGCGAAACCATACTTTAGGAGAAGGATGAGACAAGACATTTGATTCCATCCGTGCCGCAATTAACAGCGCTTCGGTAACTATTACTGGGTCAGAACCGTAAGCAACGCCGATGGGTATGTGGAGGCGACATCTGGGGTCTCTGTAACTCCAGTTAATTATGTTGGTTTCGACAAACTTAATATTTGGGATAATTACAAACAGTCCATCAATTGTTTTGATGATTGTGGAGCGAATCGAAATTGTTTCTACTGTTCCTAATAAGTTGTCTATTTCTATAAAATCTCCGACTCTAATTTGGTGCTCGAATAGCAGGGTGAGACCGCTGATAAAGTTGCTGGCGAGATTTTGCAAGCCGAAGCCGAAACCAATGCCAACAACGCCTGCTAAGACAGTGAGAGAAGTGAGGTTGATTCCGGCACCTTGGAGGACGACTATACAGCCAAAAGTTGCTAAAATATAGCTAATGATGGTGGAAATTGCTTCTCGACTGCCGCGATCTAATCCCATCCGAACTAGGAGGCTGCGCTTGATTCCTTCGCTGACTATCCGAGCTATAATGAAGGCAAATATAGCTAAGATGAGTAGTTTGAATATCGCACTAACGGACAGATGAGTGTCCCCCACAAAAAATATCGGGGTTGTCATCGCACCCGAAAAATTTTCAAAAAAGCGATCGGCTCGTTCAGTAATCCAATTCATTAATATTTGGTAATTGCTAATTGGTAATGGGCGATCGGTTTTGGTTGCAACTGAACCGAAAAGTGCTAACTATAACAACCGCGCCCGACGGTGAGGAGGTTATTAATGGCTGGAATCATTGATTTGATTGATTTTTTCTGCTTTGTTTTTGTTTCTTCTTTCTGCTATATTGCAAATCTTAGACGAAAAAATAGAATCGTAGAGTGTCCAGTGTTGCAAAAAAAAATGACGATCGCACTTTCCTAAAAACTGGTAACTGATGGATTAACAATTGATGGCGAAAAACTGTTTTGTAGTGGTATTTTCTGCCGGATATCTGTGTTGTGGCGTAAAAACGGCCCTGGGGATCGATCGGCAATGTGTTGCCAATATGTGGAAAATTCGTATAACTTCATCGAAAGCACCCTCAAATTATTGGAAAATTCCAGCGAAAATTAGTTTATCCTTAAGAAAGTAAGTTCCTTCACAGAACTTAACAAACTTACCCTACTTGACTTTTATGCAGTGCATCATCAATCGTCGGGCACAGTTTTCGGCGAGTCATCGTTACTGGCTACCGGAGTTGAGCGAAGCCGAGAACTTTGAACGGTTTGGCCCAACAGCCCGTGCACCGGGACATGGACACAATTACGTTCTTTACGTTTCCATGATAGGAGAACTCGACGAGTACGGCATGGTGCTCAACTTGTCTGATGTCAAGCACGTCATCAAGCGAGAAGTTACCAAGGATCTCGATTTTTCCTACCTTAACGAAGCGTGGCCGGAATTTGAGCAAACTCTGCCAACTACCGAAAACATAGCACGGCAAATTTGGCTGCGGCTAGCCCCTCATTTGCCTGTGAGCAAAATTCAATTGTTTGAACACCCCGAACTTTGGGCTGAATATTTAGGAAACGGAATGGAAGCTTATTTAACTCTGTCAACTCATTTTAGCGCCGCCCATCGGTTAGCTCGTCCCGATTTGAGCTTTGAAGAAAACTCGGAAATTTACGGCAAATGTGCTCGTCCTAACGGTCACGGTCACAACTATCATTTAGAGGTGACTATTAAAGGGGAAATTGATGCGCGGACTGGGATGATTGCTGATTTGGAAGCTCTGCAAAAGGCGATCGACGATTATGTTGTTGAACCGTTCGATCACACTTTTTTAAATAAGGATATTGCTTATTTTGAGAAAGTTGTGCCGACTGCGGAAAATATTGCGGTGCGGATCGGTCAATTGTTGCGATCGCCAGTTCGGGAATTGGGCGCAGAATTGCACAAGATTAAACTGATTGAAAGTCCGAACAATAGCTGTGAAATTTACGGCGCTGATTTGGATGTAGCGGCTGAAAGTCAGCAAATCCAAGCGGTGTTAGCTGGGGTTTAGAGCCAACATCGATCTCGTATCCGCTCGATTATCATCATAAAAACGGTTCGTAGTGCGGACTTTAGTCCGCATCATGTGAGAACTAAAGCCCGAACGATCGAGCTAATATTATTGTGGTGATTCGAGCGAACAAGACATGATATCATATACGGTCGATCGACCGCAAGAATTAAGGTTCGTAGTGCGGACTAAAGTCCGCAAAAAGGAGCGGACTAAAGTCCGCAAAAAGGAGCGGACTAAAGTCCGCACTACGAACTGTTTTTATTTGGCTGATGGGGCAGATTGATCAAGGCTCCCCGATGATTCCGAGGGTGATTTCAACCGGATTAGAGGCGAGAATATATTCTTTGACCAAAATTATACAGCCAAGATTCTTGGCACTTTTCCTGACAAGCCAGACGCAGCCCGTATTTTGGAGATAGTACCGCTAGGATTCCTCATCAAGAGTAATTCTAACTGCTGAGAGTATGAGGTCGATCGGACGATCGCCAAAAAAACAAGCACTAATTTGTCCTAGGTGAGTTGACGTTTATGCGGGTCTCAAATGTAGCTCTTTTGACTCTGGCTGCCCTCGCATCCCAGAATTTAACTACCAATACTCAGGCTGCTCCTGTTGCACCTCCCGTCTCTGGTGTGACGCCGCAGGTTAGCAACTTTGTTGATGCAATCAATACTACCGTTTCCCGTCCGGCTGAGTCAATTAGCGCGCCTGAGACGATCGCCTACGAACAATTTTCCCCACGAATTGTGGTAAAATCGCCGACTGGTTTGCTGGTAGCAGCCGCTCAACCACAGTTATCTGCTGGTGCAAAAATCAAGGCGGATACTGCTGCTACATCCGGCGATGAACTAACAAAATCTTTACAAGAAACCTGGCTGACTCAATTAATTAAAAATGGAGCCGACAGCAATCCTCAAGTTCGCGAAGCTTTCGATTTTATTTCCCCGATTGCTGGTAGTTCTGAATCTGGATATGGTTTTAACAACACGATAAATCTGCTGAATATTTTACTAATTCTTGGTACTGTATTTCCACCAGTAACAATTGCCTTTTTTTGGCTGATACGCAGGCTGGTAGTCAAACAGTTAGTTGCTGATGCCAATCAAAGATTGCAGGGCATTGGCGTGTTGGAATCAGAGCTGAATAATTCTAGCCAACTGACTCAAAAGTTAAGAGATGAATTAGAAGCACAATTGAGTGCCGCTAAACAATCCATTGATTTTTTAAGTAGAGAAACTGAAATTTCTAAATCCTCTGTCGAGCAAATTGAAACCCTAAAATCTCAATTTTTGATGCACCTGCAAGTTTTGCTAACAGAAGTTTATGATAAAAAATCTCAAATTGTTCAAGAAATCTCGCAAGTTCCCGCAATTGTTGCCAAGGAAGCTGTCAAAGTGGCACCTCAACCGCAGTTAAACGATTCCCAAACTTCGCAAACATCACCTGGTGATGGGGAAAATTTGATTGCTGACGATTATATCAAGCAAGGAGAAGGACTTTATGCTCAAGGCAATTATGACGAGGCAGTAGTCTGCTTTGAAAAAGCTATTTTAATGAATAATAATTTGGATGAGGCTTGGCATTGGCGCGGAAATGTGTTAATAAAAATGCAGCGCCAAGAAGAAGCACTCGCCTGTTATGACCAAGCAATATCGATTAAACCGGATAACTACGAAGCGTGGTATGGTAAAGCGAATTTGCTGGCAAAATTACAAAAGTATGAAGAGGCGATCGCCTGTTACGAGCGAGCAAGTTCGGGCGAGTCTCAAAAATACGGTTGTTGGCATAGCATAGCAGCTTTGTTGGGTAAATTGCAGCATTACGAAGAAGCGATCGCCAGTTACGATCGCGCTCTCGCGATCAAAGACACCGACAGCGAAATTTGGCACAACCGAGGCGCGATGTTAGGGAAAGTACAACAGTATGCACAAGCTGTCGATTCTTACGATCGCGCTGTTGCGATTAATCCCAACAGATACGAAACTTGGTACAATCGAGGCAATATGCTGTGGAAACTACTGCGCTACAGCGATGCGATTGATTCTTACGATCGAGCTTTGGGAATCCGGGCCGACAAATACGAAGTTTGGTACAATAAAGGCGCTGTGTTCGGAAAAATGCAGCGTTATCAAGAGTCGATCGCAGCCTACGACAAAGCAATTGCCATTAAACCGCAGGATTTTGAAGTATGGCATAACCGAGGCGCAATTTTCGACAAACTGTCGCAACACGAAGCAGCAATTACATCTTACGACAAAGCAATTACCCTTAATTTGGAGTGTTACGAAGCTTGGTTTGCCAAAGGCGAATCTTTAGCAAAATTGCACAAGTATCAAGAGGCGATCGCAGCTTATCAAAAAGCGATCGCGATTAAGCCAGACTCCTACGATGCTTGGCACCACTTGGGTACAGCGTTGTCAGCAGTAAAGCGCTATGAGGAAGCAATGGCAGCTTACGATCGAGCAATTGCCATCAAGCCGGAAAATGCTGAAGCTTGGCGCGATCGAGGTGCGATCGTATCAGAATTGAAGCAGGATACAGAAGGATTTGCTGCGGGGGAGAAAGATACTGAGAATCAGTCATAATCCGATGAATATTCGGATATTTAGTTAGGCACAAGGTGTAAGGTTAGTACACACTCTAATTTTATTATTTGCGATCGTTAAAATTGGTTCGTAGTGCAATACGGTTTACTTAAGACAGATCCCCCCTAACCCCCCTTAAAAAGGGGGGGACAAGAAAGCTCTCAAAGTCCACCTTGCTTTCGGGGGATGCGAGGGGGATCTCCGGGCATAAATAGTGTTAAGTAAACCTTTTTGGTTCGTAGGGGGCACTTTAGTCCTAATAATTAAATGCGCAATAAAGTCCCCACTACAAACATTTATTTTAAAATATTGTCCTGAAACAGCTTAATTTAATAGAAACATATAGCTTGACTATTGGCGGTAATATTAATTGGCGATCGGCATTATTTTCTAAACTGAATAGGTATTAATTCCGATCTAAAAAATATTTAGAATTTCGGGAACATTACTACAGCATTGTTATTCTCAATCATTAACAGGACATCGAAGTAGAAATACAATTGCCAAATAGCCCGACGGCAGATAATTTCCCGGGCGATCGCTTGGCGAAAAAAGTGTAGTAAATACTGACATAAATACCCGGTTTTTGCCGAGTCATCTGTCAATTTAAAACACCACAATATTATCCTGAATAATCTCTACAGGTGCTTCTACCAAAAGCAAAGATAATTAACCTGTGGAGTAATAAAAAATGGCAAACATAACAGGAACTCTCGGCCCAGATGTGATGCCTGGAGTTTTACCAGACGGTCGCGTAATTGGGCTAGGAAACTTACTGGCAGACGATACCATCAGTGGCCTTGACGGCAATGATGCGATCAATGCAGGGCCAGGAAATGACCTGATTTTCGGCGGCCCCGGCAATGATATTCTCAACGGCAATGAAGGCAATGATAGTGTTTTTGGTGGCAAAGACAACGACCAAGTTTACGGCGGCAAAGGCGATGACTTAGTTAGAGGCGACATCGGCAATGACACCGTTTTCGGCAATGACGGGAATGACAGTCTGTTCGGCGGCAAAGATAACGATACGATGTTCGGCGGGAAAGGCAACGACTTGATCCTGGGCGACCTCGGCGACGACGTACTCTACGGCGACCTTGGTTCTGATACGATGAGCGGTGGTGGTGGAAATGACATTTTTGCGGTCGGGCGAGTCGGCGACGGCAAACCCACATCCACCACAGGCGGCCCCGGAGTCCCCGATGCCGATGTTATTACCGACTTCCGAGTCGCAGGTAACGATGTCCTCCAACTATTCGGTGGCATTCAATTCAGCGATTTGCAGTTTATTGATGGTACAGGATCGAATGGGATTGCGATCGGCAATACCCTGATTCGCGATACCGGCACCGGCGAGTATTTAGTCAACATCCAAGGTTTGAGCGCAGCCCAACTGAGCGCGAACCCGGCTTGGTTCCAATCGGCTGGATTCCCGACGCCGACACCGACACCGACACCGACGCCGACACCGACACCAGCCCCAACCCCGACACCGGGAACGACTCCTGCAAGTGTCTTCAGCTTTAGCACAAATAATTACTCTACTCCCGAAGGCAGTCCAGCCACAGTCACAGTGATTCGCACCGGCAATACTTCCGCTCCTGGAAGCATTAATTTCGGTACAGTTGATGGTTCAGCTTCTTCTCCTGCGGACTATAGCCCTACCACTGGTACGCTGAATTTTGCGGGTGGACAAACTAGCGCGACTTTCACTATCCCAACTGTGGCTGATGCCATTAGCGAAGGCGCAGAGACGGTGAATGTATTTTTGAGCAACGGTAATGTAGGCAGTCTCAATCCAGCGACAGTGACGATTTTTGATGGTGGAAGTGCCCCGGCTCCGACTCCGACTCCGATTACAACTCCAACGCCTGCAAGTGTTTTTCAGTTCAGTCAGCAGGCGTACACAGTCAACGAAGGCGGTCAGGCTACAATTACAGTCACTCGCACTGGTGGCACTGGTGCGGCAACAATTAACTACGGCACTGTTGATGGTTCGGCATTATCTACTGGAACTGCACCTGATTACACGGTGGCGGCGGGTTCCCTAAACTTTGCTGCGGGTCAAAATAGCGCAAGCTTCACAGTCCCTGCTTTGATTGATGCGATTACTGAAGGCCCAGAAACGGTGAATTTAGTCCTCAGTGGCGGCACTGTGGGGAGCAATCCGGCAATCTTGACGATTAATGATGTTGCGCCGACTCCGACTCCCACTCCGACTCCAACCAGTCCGACTCCGACTCCAACTCCAGCAACTACTGGGCCTAGTATTTTTTCGTTCAGTGCAGCGACTTACAGTGGCAACGAAGGTACTACTGCTAGTGTTACCATCAATCGCACCGGCGACTTGACAAAGGCAGCAACGATTCTGTTTAGCACTGCTGATGGTACGGCGACAACAACTCCTGCTGATTACGTCCCTGTCAGCAATGTGTCAGTCATGTTTGCTCCTGGTCAAGCTAGTGCAACAGTAGGCGTGCCCATCATCAACGATACTGTGCCGGAAATGACTGAGACTGTGAACTTATTCCTGAGTGGCGGCTCTGTAGCTAGTCCATCAGCAGCAGTTCTGTCGATTCTGGACAGCAGTGGTGGGGCGAGCAATGGATTCTTCTACGGCGCGACTACTGCTAATGCCGCTGACCTTGGTAGCGGAAGCTTTATCGTCAACCGTCAAAGTGGTGCGACTGCTGGATCGATTGATATTCTGCTTGCTTCACCTGGTCCTGGCGTACCTACTTACCTCACGGATTACGCTATCAGTGGCAGTGGTTTCGCTGCTGGCAGCACTGGCGGGACTGTGAACTTTGCGGCAGGGGTCACTACCGTCACTCTGTCGCTTTTAGACCTAAAAACCGGACCAACTGGAACTGTAAACTTAGGTTTCGGTCCCGGTGCTATCGCTAGTCCGCCAAATGCTTCGATTACTTTAATCTAAGGTTATTTGCAGGGCGGACAATGCCTGCCCTGCGACATCGCTAAAACCTGTATTTTTAGCACTTTAATTCTCTTGTTGTAGCCTGTGTCATTTACAGATTTCCTGGATATACCGCCCCGTTTCGGGCGGTTTTTTGTTGTTTTGAAGTAATAGTATTTATCAAAATAAAGTGATAAGCTTAGATTCATTGCTGAAAAAGGAGAATAGTTATGTCTGTTCAGATTCAAAGGTGGCTATTTACAGTCCAACAATATCACCTGATGAGTGAAGCTGGTATTTTGCGTGAAGATGAACGATTGGAATTGATAGAAGGAGAGATTATCCAAATGGCTGCTATTGGTACTCGTCACGTAAGTTGTGTAAAGCGCCTGATCGGTCAGTTTAGTGTTATTCCAGAAGAAAGTGCTATTTTGGATGTTCAAAACCCAATTCGGTTAACCGATCGCACTGAACCTCAACCAGATATTTTATGGCTGCAACCTCGCGCTGATTACTACGCTACAGCGCATCCAGTACCGTCAGAAGTTTTGCTGTTAGTTGAAGTAGCCGACAGCACAGTTGATAACGATCGCAATATTAAAGTCCCTATCTACGCGCGATCGCTCATTCAGGAAGTTTGGCTGGTAGATTTAGTTGAAAATTATTTGGAAGTCTACCGTCAGCCCGGCCCGAACGGTTATAGTTTAATGCTCAAGTTTTGGCGCGGTCAACAAGTTGCGCCGCTGGCTTTTCCCGATTTAGAACTGAGCGTTGATTTTATATTTGGTTAGTATGAATAAGTAATGGCAGCTTACGATCGAGCGATCGCCATTAAGCCTGAGAATGCGGAAGCTTGGCGCGATCGAGGCGCAGTTGTATCGGAATTAAAACAGGATACAGACAAAATTGACTCCGGGGAATCTGATATTACAAATGCCTCAGATAGCAAGGTGGAGCAACCTAAGTCAGCAGATTCGATGTAAGGACTGATTATTACATAGCACTTTTCAGTAAAATCAGGTACGCCTGGGAATTGGAGTGCGATCGGGGCGTACCTCACTTATTTGAGAATCGGTATAGTGGCTTAGGGGAAAATCGGGTGAGTGCGATCGCGGGCACGGGTGACTCTGGCGAGACTAACTTGTGGGTAGGAACGCCCTGCGGCTTGAGTTGTTACAGCTATTAGCCCAAAAAATGAGCAATGAGGAGGCTCAGTCAAGTTTAAAGTCTAATCATCTAGGCATTATGCCGAATAATTTGTTTATCATAGAAAAGACGCTTTGGTTATAGATATAACTTCACTCTTGCATGATTGCCCCTAGTGAGTTTCAGCGCTACTTACAAGAAATCTGCCGGCGCTACGAGCATTGGTGGACTGTGGATGCCTTGGCCGAAACGATCGCGGATCGACAGGCAACCTTCTCATTTGAGCAGATGGTGCAAACTGAGGAGAAGAAACCAGAGGAAGAGATCAAGCCACCAATCCCAATATTTCAAGGAATCCAGAATTATGTCGAATCTGAGCATATTTTGCTGGTAGGTTCCCCCGGTGTCGGCAAATCAACCGCGCTTTTGCGTTGTTTGGTCAGTTTTGCAAAGAAAGAGCTTGAGAAACCAGAACCTCGAATTCCTGTGCTGATTCGGTTGAAAAGGTATAAAGTCAGTTTTTCTAGCCCTGAAGATCCTTCAGGGATGTTGAATCTGATTAAAGATACCCTTGAGCCAGAACTGTGGCTAGAAATTTCAGACATTAAAAGACTGCTGTTTCAAGACAAACGCCTGATTTTGATATTGGATGGCTTAAATGAAATGTCAGCGGGGACAGTTCGCACAGAACTTGAGGAATTTCGTAAAAAATGTGAACATTGTAACGTCTCTTTAATTTGCACAGCACGAGAAGGTAGCGGTACTTTAGGCATCAAGAGGAGATTGGAAATTCAGCCTCTTGATCCTAGAGAAATAGATCGCTTTTTGGGAGAATGTATGCCCGGTCAAGCGCAAAAAGTGTGGCAATTGTTGAGCCGAGACAACCGAGAGTTAAGCCGCACGCCATTTGTTTTGTGGATGCTGTATCAATTGTTTCAGGAGACGGGTACTGTTGTAGATACTTTGGGACAGGCATTCCGTCGATTTTTTCAGACTTTCAAAAAATATAAGGAAGACGCACCCGTTACAGATGAGCGTCGTAAAGCTTGGAATCCTTGGCTGGAACATCTGGCGTTTACAATGCTAAACTCCCTAGAGCAAACTGATCCTGACTTAATCATCTCTGATGAGCGAGCAGAAAAATTGCTGGTTGAAAAGTTTGGCGATCTTCATGGTGCTCCCTCCCGGATTGAAGAGTTGGTTAAGTATCACGTTTTGGAAAGAGTCTCTGATAGGGAAGTTAGTTTTCAGCATCAACTAATCCAGGAATACTATGCGGCGGAATACTTGCTGCAAACCCTACCTAAGCTTCTGAAGGATGAGGAAGGTGAGACAAAACTGAAGTGTCATTATCTTAACTACCTGAAATGGAGAGAGCCGATCGCCATCATGCTTGGACTACCAGAGATCGCTGAAAAACAGGCAGAAAAATTAATAGCGCTGGCGTTAGATGTAGATTTGAATTTAGGTGCAAGGTTAGCGGGGGCGGTGAAACCAGAGCCAGAGATTCAACAAAAAATAATAAGCATGATTGCTAGCCAAAAGGTTCCAGAATGGTTTAGGATATTCCTCCTTGGAGAAACCAAATCTCCACAAGCTGCTAATGAATTAATAAAGACAATCCAATCTCCAGATCCAGCTATTCGCAGGAACTCTGTTTTCGCATTAAGGCAATTGGATAGTGAAGCCGCTATGCCTCTAATAGTTATAGCAATTGAAGATTCAGACCCTAATGTACGTAAGACTGCTATACGAGTAATTGGACTGTTAGACATTAAAGATAAAGAAGCAATTCCACTAATAACTAAAATTCTAAATAAAGAGCGAAGTGACTTGGTTTGTGAAGCGGTAGTAGTATTTGTGCTAAGCAAATTAGATTCTGAAGCAGCTATTATGGAATTACTTAGGATAGCACAATATCCCACTCCTAGAGTCAGAACAATAGCTAGGCAGTATCTGGAGAAAAAGAACCGTGAAATAGTAATTAATTTTTTAATTAAATTTTTGAAAAATAGTGACAACTTTATTCGTAAAAGTGCGATCAGCCTATTAGGTGAGTTAGGTAATGAAATAATTATACCTAACTTATTTGAAGCCCAGTTAGATTTGAGTACAGATGTCCATAATGCAGCTTGTGATGCTATTTTCAATGTAAGAAAGAGAGCAATAGCTAAGGAGAGTGGTGTAATAGAATGTCAGCAAATGCAACAACAAGACCAAATTAATATGGAGCGTGGATATCTAGATTCTGAAGAATACATCCGAAGAGGTAATGCAATTCATTCTCTGGCAAGTCTTCTTGCTAAAGAAGAAGTCATCCCTTTAATAAAGAAGGCTTTAGACGATCCACACCCTTATGTGCGGGGACACGCAATTACTGATTTGCTGAGACTTATGGGTAATGAAGCAATTCCTCAAGCAATTAGAGCTTTAGATGATCCAAACTATCAGGTTCGTGATAATGCAGCTCAGGCATTGGCTGGTTTGAGGCCAAATCTACCTGAAAAGTTAGAAATCCCGGAGGAGACAGTTTCTAAGCTGATCGAAATTTTAAATGAAGATCAAGATACAAATGAAGATGAAGATACATATGTGCGTAGCGTAACAATACATACTCTTACAAATCTCTGTTCTCTACAGCCAAGTCTAGTAGGTAAAGATTTGGAAAGTGCTTTTCTAAATGCCTCATACTCTTCAGACCCGTTCCTACGCAGTAAGGCTGCCGAAGGTTTGCAAAAGTTTAGCAGTGACAGAGTTTCGATTAGATTATTGGAGATGGTAGAAGACCCACATTTTTTAGTAGTTTTAAATGTAGCTGAAACATTAAAAAATATGCCACATAATATAATTACTGCTCAACATCTTCCTGCTTTGAGAGAGTTAATTTATACTTCAAAAGAAACGTTTGCGCTTGAGGCTATCGCTGCCATCCAATCTCGTTGCGGCTTCTACAACTATGAAATTGCACAATCTCCCCTACCAGTGATATCATGTCTGCAGGCAGCAAATTTTTATTCACCAACCATATTGGCTATTATTATGACTGATCAACAACCAATTATCAACTTTAATCAACCTAATTCGAATATCGGTAATAATTACGCTGCTGAAGGCAGCAATATCAAAATCCAACAAAATGTCCAAAATGTAACTGAGCAAGACCGCACTGAACTGCAAGCTCTTCTGATTCAATTAGCACAGACTTACCCCATCACCAATGAACCTGAGAAGCAGACCTTCATCCAAAAATTCTTAGAACGGATCGAATCTACTCCTGCTTCCGTCAAAGTTATCCTTGCAGGTGGTATCGAATGGGTAAAAATTATTGATCCCGCTGTTGGAATCCCTATTGAAATGTTACGTCGTCTCTTCCAAGCTGTGCAAGAACGTCACAATCAACCGTAACCAAAGAAGAATATAGAGGTTGGCGATCGCGTGAGGCATAGCCTTAGAAATACACCGTTTATTAGGTTGCAACTTTAGGTGTACTTCATCCAATTGCCAACTGCTATAAGGCGATACCATAGCCTGCGATCGCACTCCTTATCGCCATCCTACGATTCCATCAACGATCGCACCCACTGAAAATCACCCTCGCTCAACGGCGGAACAGGCTGCACTGAATAATCGATCGCCAAATCTAAAGCTGCCTCCTGATAAACTTCTCTCAAAATCTCAGATAAATTCACAACAGGTTCTTCATCTCCTGACATACCTTTAACTTTATCGTCTTGAAAAAGCTTCCAAAGAAAAACAACGGGCCGATCGCCTAGCAGCCAAATTGGGCTAAATGGGGATTAATCCTGATGAGGTGTGATTGTTTTTAGGTTGTTAAATGGGGTACGCTAGCATTTTTTAAACAGCAGGAATATCAGAAGTCGGGAAAGGGCGATCGCGAACCTCATCTATCTCTCAATATTAAGATTTCCTTACTTGCTGCCGTCGCGCGCCGAAATCGGTGATACAATCAACAGCTTAGCTAGGGGTGCCCGAAAATCCGGGCTGAGAAAACACCCTTAGAACCTGAGTCTGGGTAATACCAGCGGAGGGAAGCTGTTTATCAAGGAATTCAATATTATGCGTACCGAATGGATCGCTAAGCGTCAGGGACAAGCCAACGTATCTCAAATGCACTACGCTCGTCAAGGTGTCATCACTGAGGAAATGGACTATGTTGCTAAGCGAGAAAATCTCCCAGCAGAACTGATCCGCGCCGAAGTAGCACGGGGACGGATGATTATTCCGGCTAACATCAATCACCCGAATTTGGAGCCAATGGCGATCGGCATTGCCTCTAAATGCAAAGTCAATGCTAACATCGGTGCATCTCCTAACTCTTCCAACATGGAAGAAGAAGTTGACAAGCTTAAACTAGCAGTTAAATACGGCGCTGATACCGTGATGGATTTGTCCACCGGTGGCGGTAATTTGGATGAAATTCGCACTACAATCATCAATGCTTCGCCGGTTCCCATCGGTACTGTACCGATTTACCAAGCACTAGAAAGCGTGCACGGTAATATGGAAAGTCTGACCCCGAATGACTTCCTGCACATCATTGACAAACACGCTCAACAAGGTGTTGATTACCAAACGATTCACGCCGGAATTCTGATTGAGCATTTGCCCTTGGTGAGAAATCGGTTGACTGGGATTGTCTCTCGCGGCGGTGGTATTTTGGCACGGTGGATGCTGCATCACCACAAACAAAATCCTCTCTACACTCACTTTAACGACATCATTGAAATCTTCAAAAAATACGATGTTTCGTTTAGTTTGGGAGATTCTCTGCGCCCCGGTTGCACTCACGATGCGTCGGATGCGGCTCAATTAGCCGAGCTCAAAACTTTGGGACAATTAACTCGCAAAGCTTGGGAACATGATATCCAGGTAATGGTGGAAGGCCCGGGCCATGTACCAATGGATCAAATTGAGTTTAATGTCAAGAAACAAATGGAGGAATGTTCGGAAGCTCCTTTCTATGTTTTGGGGCCGTTGGTGACAGATATTGCGCCCGGTTACGACCACATTACCTCGGCTATTGGGGCGGCGATGGCTGGTTGGTACGGTACTGCTATGCTGTGCTACGTGACGCCGAAGGAACACTTGGGATTACCGAATGCTGAGGATGTCAGAAACGGGCTGATTGCTTACAAAATCGCGGCTCACGCTGCGGATATTGCCCGTGGCCGTCCGGGTGCGCGCGATCGCGATGACGAACTCTCGAAAGCGCGTTACAATTTCGATTGGAACCGTCAATTTGAGTTATCATTAGATCCAGAAAGAGCGCGGGAATATCACGACGAAACTTTGCCGGCGGATATCTACAAAACTGCGGAGTTCTGTTCGATGTGTGGGCCTAAGTTCTGTCCGATGCAGACGAAAGTTGATGCTGATGCTTTGACTGAGTTGGAGAAGTTTCTTGCTAAGGAACCTGTAGCGCTAAGCTAACCCGATTGATTGGTAGGGCGGGCATTTCCCGCCTTACTTACCCGGAGTAATTTGGAATTATTTAACCGCAGAGGCCGCAGAGAGCGCAGAGAAAGAGAAGAGAAGAGAGATAGCATAAATTCTCTGATTAATGCCGATTAAACTGCATTTTGCAAAGAAACTTGTTTTGCAGAATACAAGACATTCTGCATAACTTCTTTCGCCACAGCCTTTACCACATTAATACTGACGCTATTACCCAGTTCATGATAGGCTTTATCATCATTGGGATGCAGAATAAAACTATCGGAAAAACCTTGTAACCGCGCCGCCTCGCGGGGAGTAATTCGGCGGACTCGGTGGTTATGATAAACACCTAATTTATTGGCATCGCTGGCAACAAGTGTGACAGAAATCTTCTGCGGATCGAGAAATTTGTAAACTTCAAAGGAAAAGTTGCCCGATACAGGTTTATATAAATTATTGTTACATTGTAGGTACTTCTTGGCAACCAGCAAATCTAGAATTTTATCGAGATTGGGATGAGCAAAAAAAGTAGCGATTTGCTCTTTAGTTAAAAGCTTCCCATCTTGGTTCTGCCCAAATTCTTTATTTCGCCTTTTCAATATAAAAAGATTCATCAATTCAATTTCTGCTAAACTGCACTCGCCTCGCAAACCAAGTTCCCAAGAATGAATGGAATTGCCGCCGCGATAGTCGATTAGCCGCATTCCGTGCAAGTGGTTGAAATCATTCTTGACGATTTGTTTCAAAGCCTTGACAAATTCTGGCGAACAATCATATTTTCGGTCTGGATTGTCTTCCAAAATATCTGCAACTGCGACGGGTTTACTTAAGGGGGAAAATAAGGATAGCTGTTGATGGTTACAGGAATGCGAATCTTTTGGCCCTAAGTCGGAAACTAACCCAAATTGGGGCGAAGCATTTAAAATTCCTACTAGGTAAACTCGGACGCGGTTCTGAGGTAAGCTAAAGTTGGAGCTATTGAGCAAAAAGTAATCGAAGCTGTAACCTCTACTGGTAATTTCGTGTTTAATAGTTTCGAGGGTTCTGCCGCCGTCGTGGCTGACAAGTCCCCGGACGTTCTCAAAAATAAATCCTTGAGGTTGAGCGGTATCAATCAGCCTCATTATTTCAAAGAAAAGGGTGCCTCTGGTATCGCCAAAACCTGCTTTTTTGCCGGCACCGGAGAAAGACTGACAAGGGAATCCTGCTAGTAAAATATCATGTTCTGGTAGTTGGTCAATTAGTCGGATGTCGCCTAATGGTGTGTCTTTAAAGTTTTGAAGGTAAACTTTTTGAGCGTCGGGATTGATTTCGCTACTTAAGAGGCATTCTGTGTCAATATTTAAGGCGCGAGCGGCTGACTCTAAGCCTAATCTCATGCCTCCTATTCCTGAGAATAGGTCGATAAAACGTATTTTTTTCATGCCCTTTTTAGTGAATTTAGATGTTAACAAGCTTGATTAAGCATACCAAATTTTTACTCATTGTTATGCCCAAAGTAGTCTCTCAAAAACTCGCAAAGTACATTAAGTTCGTCATGGGAAAAAGCAACTGTGCAATGACTATATGTACACAAATTTCTGATAGCATTTTCCCTTTCAAAGTTACCAGCGCCATCAATGACATAAGCCATTTTATAACCTGCGCCTTCAATTTGCTCAAATCTAGATTTTGCTTGTCCCGCCTTACGCTCTATTACGCTGTTTGTCGTGACTTGAAAACTCACTTCTATTGCAACAAATTTCTCTTCCTTACATACAACAATATCAAATGTCGTCAGTCCGTTACTGCTTTCCTCAGTATGTCTTACACCTGGTAAATGACCGTTAGGTACAATATTTATGTCCCTAACATCCAAATTATCCTGCAAGTATTGTTTAACAAAATTTTGAGCGATTTGACCCAAAGTATTCGATTGTGACCCTGAAGTTATCCGGCTAACCCAGATATATCGTTGTTTGATAAACTTATCTAATTTATCTGGTTGACCTAAGTAATTACCAAGTTCACATTTGGCTAGAACCTCAGCGGTTTTTTCATTGATTGAATTAGCGCCGAACAAAAGAATTGCTATTAAATCTTTATGCACCAAAGACAGAGATTGATTTTGGAGTATCTTTTTACCGTCAATTCCTAGCTTTGTATTTGTTAGTTGACCTGGAACAGGTAGAGAATTAAATTGATAAGAGTAATTTTGCAGACTCCAAAGGTATTCTAATCTATTTAGTGGCAAGAGGGAATTAAAGTTACCATTCACTCTTTTAATCATTTCTCCCCCAAAGTCAGCAAGTACAATTAGATGTTTGAGGAACATATTTGCAGAAAGTGTTGAAGCTTCGACTATTTGAAATAATCCACTCAACTCCGAAACTGTGACGCTAAGAATAGCAATAAACTGCTCTTGAGTTTCAATTAGCTTTGGTATGATACTGAGTTCAGCTTCCTTTTGAGATAAGTCGGAAGGCCAAAACATAGAAGCTGACTCACGGAGTTCTTCAACTGTTCTTCTGTAATTTTGAGTTGACATCTGTGGTTGGGTCTAATGAAATGTAGTTTGAGCTTGATCTGATCTTGTGCTTGCCCTTCGTAGCAGGGACTTTAATCACTACTATTTAGCAGTAGCGACTAAAGTTGCGCCTTTCTCATATTTTGGGCGACAGAAATTAGGGCGATTCTCCTGAGTCAGCCATGCCCGATCGCCATTCCTTAAGATCCGCGATCGTAAAAACGGCCTGAAAATCCAATCCCTGCTCGCGATATAATTCCCCTCCACCTTGTTCTCGATCGATCAGCGACAACACCCGATCGACAATATAACCGGCTCCTCGCAACCTTTCCACCGCCTGCATCGCCGACTTACCCGTTGTTACGACATCCTCCAACACCGCAACATTCGTCCCAGGGGGCAACACAGGCCCCTCAATATACGCCATTGTCCCGTGTCCCTTGGTCTCCTTGCGGACAATTAGCGCCGGAATCGATCGACCTTCCAGAGCCGAAACCACACTCACAGCACTTACAATCGGGTCAGCACCCAACGTCAAACCGCCCACAGCTTGCACCTGCGACGGCAGCATGGAGAGCAGTACACGCCCCGTCGCCAAAGCACCTTGGGCGTGCAAAGTCACCGGTTTGCAGTTAATGTAATAAGAACTTTTCTGCCCCGAAGACAGTACAAAATCGCCCTCGCGATAGGCAAACTCGCACAATAAATCCAAAAGTCGATCGCGCAACACCTTTAAATCAGCAGCATTCATAACTTACACCTTGTACAAAACACAAATAATCCGCCGATAATCAGTTTATATTGGAACCGTAATTAATCTAAAAGCCAAAGAAATATATGAGTCAAAAATTAAAAAGCCTGAGCGGCGCGTTAATTCTCGCTGTCGCCTCTGCCACACTGGCATCCGTCAAAGGAGCTCAAGCAGAACCAGCTCGATTTCACCCGATTGGCGACGACTTCAACCGACAATTCTTTGAAGCTTCAGGAGACTTTTACCACAACGTCAGCTTGCAAGGATACTTTGGCGACTATTTAGGCATCGGTGCGCCCAGCGGCGTTGTTGCCTTTCCCGAAAAAGAAATCGAGCGAGATGCCAGTCGCCTCAACGGGATGTATCGGCGAGTAATGCAGCGGCAGGTTTCCAGCGATCCAATTATCCGCGTCCCGGATGCCGTCAATCCCTTCGATTCCTCAGTCATGGCGCTGCCTCCAGCTTGTCAGCTAGCACCTCAAGCTACCGGTTGTTTCGCCCCAGGAAGCCCAGCCCAAGATCAGTTTGTACCGCGGCAGCAGCAAGAGCCGCAGGCAGCACCAGGCCCGGTTAGAGGACTTTATCAAGTGTCGCCGGCTGGTGGAAATTAACAGCGATGAGGAACTTGGTTTGTAGTGCGGACTTTAGTCCGTCCTCACTCAAAGTCAAACAAAGGAATAAATTCCGCACTACAAACCTATGATGATGAAACAATACTGCCGTCAGGCATGATTGTTTCTTTCAAATAAGCACCGGTCAAATTCGCTCCGGCCAAGTTCGCTCCTCTGAGATTTGCGCCGGTCAAATTCGCTCCTCTCAAGTCAGCTTTGCCGAGGTTTGACCACCGCAAATCGGCAGCGCTCAACTCTGCGAAACTGAGATTTGCCCTGAAAAGATATGCTCCAGTGAAGTGAGCTTCGCCGAGGTTAGCTTTTGAAAAATTGGCTGCATAACAATGTGCTTCAATCAATTCAGCTTGAGTCAGATTGGCTTGACTGAGATTAGCATGATTGAAGTTTGCGCCGATCGCATTAACTCGAAACATCACCGCACCAATTAAATTCGCATCTCCAAAATCGGTTTGTTGGAGATTCGCAGCACTCATATCCGCTCCAATTAAATTAGCGCCGCTCAAATCAGCTCCTCTGAGGTCGGCCTCTCTGAGATTAGTTCCAGTTAAATTGACTTTAATCAAATTAGCTTCGAGCAGTTGCGCTCCAGCAAGATTTGCTAAACTGAGATTAGATTCGGCAAGGTTTGCCGCAATTAATTTAGCCTTAAATAAGTCTATTTTAAAAAGATTTGACCGCCCAAGATGCGCACCTCTGAGATTTGCTGATGCGAGGTTAGCTTCGCTGATATCTGGTTCTATATTCGGGTTGAGATTTCTCCATTCAATCCAACTAACTGCACCTTTTTTCAACAGCGCTAAATGCTGTGTGTTTGCCATAATTGCATCTCCTTTAACCTCTATTCCTTGCGACCAAAAATTGCAGGATTTTCCCGACCAGACACGCTTTCCACTGCCGCAATTGCTGCCCTGGAACCTGCTAAAATATCTTGTTCTGAGCCGCCGAGATAAAGTCGCCCAAAACTGCCGACAGCCTGAACTTCTAAGATGTTAATAGATGCGCCTTTTTCTGCTTCATTGGCGGCCAGCGCTGCATAGGCAGCCGGTTCTACTTCTAAGACGTAAAGCGTTTGTCCCGCCAGCAGCAACTGTCCGCGCCTAGTGCGGTTGATTAATTGCGTTTGGTGCGGGTCAATGTTGCGAATAATTTGACTGGAAATCACCCGCGGTTTGATACATTCTTCTCTGCGGACTCCGATGAATTCTAGAATTGCTTTGCCTGCGGCCCGCGTTTCCCCCTGCTGGCTCGAATGTACTTCCAGCAAGCCGTACAAGCGCTCGACTATCTGCACTCCCGGGCGCACGGAGGCAGATTTGAGGGCGACATCGGTAATTCGGTTAATTTCGATACCGGGTGAGATTTCTATCCACAGCGACGCATCCCCCGGCAGCGGCAAGAATCCGGCGGCGATGGTGCCGATGTATGCTGCGTGCTGTGGCTGCAAGTTGTCTAGAAATACGTAGCTGCGTAGCTCTATACCCAATTTGTTTTGATCTCCGTCGATCGAGCTTTAAGTGTTTTCTGTGCAAGATCTGAGTTTACCTTTTTTTGTCAACAACACCTTGTCTGTTGTCGGGAGTGCCGGAGTGCCGGAAGAAGCGACGAGGTGCGAGGCCCGCGATTTTTAGTGCCGGAGTGCCTCCGCGAGCTCTGTTTAATTTCGTGCGCCTGCTAAAAATTGGAGATAAATCTATAGTGATAGGTGGAATTTATGAATGTTTACTGCTATAGGTGGATTTAGATTTAAGAGCCGATCGATATAGTGGTGATAGTTAAAGATTTTTGCCAACAGAGAGCATTTGAATTATGAAACGTTCTGACTTATCCAAAGCAATCGGTGCAGGTATTATTGCTGCTGGTTTAGCCATTGCACCAGCTCATCTGCCTGCTTCTGCTCAGACAAATACAGCTCCGGGTACTAACAGCAGAGACAGCACTACCACCACCACAACTCCTCGCTCCGATGTCTACAGTGCTGAGAACGATCGCGATTTTGATTGGGGATGGTTGGGTTTACTGGGCTTGTCGGGTTTGTTCGGTTTGATGCCCCGCAAACACGAAGAAAATGTCCGCTCTACTACTACAACGGGCGATCATCGCGACCCCGCAGTTCGCACCGACTACCGCTAATGCTCAAGTATAACGGGCTGTGAGCATAATGCAGGGACAGGATGTTTTAACCTGTCGGACGATCGCGAATAATCATCAAAAAACCTCCATCTGTGAGGTTTTTTTGTGTACGGTTCGATCGTTCGGACTAAAGTCCAATACGCTTGGCTTAACACTATTTATGCCCCGGAGATCCCCTAAATCCCCCTTAAGAAGGGGGACTTTGAGAGCTTTCTTGTCCCCCCCTTTTTAAGGGGTGTGCCAGGGATATCTGTCTTAAGTGAACTGTATTGGACTTTAGTCCTCAGAAAAGAGAGGACTAAAGTCCGAACGATCAAACCTATATTATTTATTTCTTCTTTTCTTCTACCTTTCTTCCTTCGCGTCCTTAGCGCCTTCGCGGTTCGTTAAATAAAGATTTTTAGCAGGAAAAAACAGTTTAAAAAATATTTTTGTTCGATCGATCCACGAGCAAATCCAACATCGCCTGCACAAACTTATCGGGATCTAAAGGCTTAGAAATGTGCCGCCCGAACCCCACAGCCAGCGCTTGCTGATAATCAATTTCTCCAGCATAAGCTGTCAGGGCGATCGCAGGTACGAGTCCGCCTTGCTCTGGTGGGAGAGCTCGCACCTGTCGCAGCAACATATAACCGTCAGTGTCGGGCATTCCAATATCGCTCAACAGCATATCCGGTACAGACACAGTTAAAGCCACCAAGGCATCGGCGGCGTTAGCAACTGCTGTCACGGTTGCGCCACAATCTTCTAGCAGAAAAACCACCAAATCTCGCGCATCAGCATCATCATCCACAACTAACACCCGGATACCGCTCAAATTGAAAGATTTCTCCGGCGCAGTCTGGGCCGGAATCGTCGGAGGTTGCACCGGCATTAGGGGTATCCTGACTGTAAATGTCGCACCTTGTCCTTCGCCTGCACTGTCAGCTTTCACGGTGCCGCCGTGGAGTTCGACGAGATGGCGGACGATCGCCAATCCTAAACCCAATCCGCCAAACTTGCGCGTAAACGTGCTGTCAGCTTGCCGGAAGTAGTCGAAGACGCAGGGCAGAAAATCAG
Organism: Microcoleus sp. CAN_BIN18; assembly: GCA_026786085.1. GTDB lineage: Bacteria > Cyanobacteriota > Cyanobacteriia > Cyanobacteriales > Microcoleaceae > Microcoleus. Next base: position 26,741 of record JAJAYT010000578.1, read on the forward strand.
CAGCAATGCCTTTTCCCGTATCAGTTACAGTAATTTGAGCGTCGTTGTCAATTCGATCGAGCTTGACTGCGATTTTGCCTCCGGGCGAAGTGAACTTGACGGCATTTGACAGCAAATTCCAGACTACCTGCTGAAGTCGGCCCCCGTCGCCCAACACTCGTCCCAAATCCAGTGCAAATTCAGTGCAGATTTGAATCGATTTAACTTGGGCCGACAAACGCACCGTTTCAATGGCGTTGCCGATCGCCCCGGCTAAATCCACAGGTACAATATTTAAGCTGACTTTGCCTTGCAGAATCCCCGACACGTCGAGCAAATCTTCGATTAGCTGGGTTTGCAGTTTGGCGTTGCGCTCGATCGTTTCTAGGGCGTAACGCTGCTTTTCCGGTGTCAGACTGTTCGATCGCAGCAGCTTAGACCAGCCCAGAATCGGGTTTAAGGGAGTCCGCAATTCGTGGGACAAAACAGCCAAAAATTCGTCTTTGACGCGGTTAGCGCGTTCTGCTTCCTCTCTGGTGGCCTTTTCGAGGGCTAGCAGGCGTTCCCGTTCCGCTTCTGCATTGAGGCGATCGGTAATATCGGTGTTAGTGCCGCACCAGCGCAGCACATTACTTTGCTCGTCGCGCATCGGCACGGCGCGGGAGAGAAACCAGCGGTACGATCCGTCTGTACCGCGCAGGGGGAAAGTATCTTCCCAAGCTTCGCCTGTTTCCATGCAGCGCCTAAATTTTTCGACAACGCGATCAACGTGTTCCGGGTGGTGGACTTGGTGCCAGCCCCAGCCTTGCATTTCCTCTAGAGTGGTACCCGTGTAGTCAAACCAGCGCTGGTTGTACCAGAAAATCCAGCCGGTGGCATCTGTCATCCAGGCCAACTGCGCGATGTTGTCAGCTAGGGCGCGGAACCGATCCTCGCTTTCCTGCAAGTCCTGTAGGGTTCGCGCGTGCAGGATCGCCGTCCAGAGGCGAGCCACCATTTCTTGCATCAGCGAAACTTCATCAATCTGCCAGTGCCGCACCGCCTGTGATGTCACCACCAAAACAGCCACCCAGCGCTCTCCCTGAAGGCAGGGAACATCGACTAAAGCGTGAATGCCAAGACCCCCGTAATTATCGACCAAAGAGGCTGTATCCGGGTAATTAGCGATATCTGAGATGACAAGTGGTTGATTTGCTATACAGATATCTGTCAATTCTGCCGTCTTAAAGTCTGAGATTTGATAGGTGCCGGCGATGCTGACCAAGCCCGGCTGGTGCCAGTCTCGATCGACAATTGCGAGTTGGGCTGCTGCATCGATTTCGTGCCAGATGCAGCGATCGACATTTAAATATTCTCCCAGACTTTTCATGGCTTCCCACAACATTTCTGCGGCGTTGGAGCATTGTGGCAAGCGGAGTTGGAGGCCTGAGAGAAACTGTTCGTGGAGTTGGGTTTGTTTGCTATCGGTTTTGTCCTGCATGATTTTCAGGAAACCTTGGAGCTCGCCTGCTGCGTCGCGCAGGGGCATCACCAGCCCGCTGCCCCAAAAGCGGCTGCCGTCTTTGCGGAGGTGCCAGCGCTCGTTTTCTCCCTTTCCTTCAGTCAGGGCAAGGTGCATTTCTAGTTCCGGCTTGCGGGCGGCAGAGTCTTCTGGGGTGAAGATGATTCGTCCGTGCCGGCCGATGATTTCTGCTTCGGCATAGCCCAGCATTCGCTCTGCGCCTGCGTTCCAACTGGTAAGGTGTCCGCCGGTGTCGAGGGTGATGATGGTGTAGTCTTTGGCGCTGTCGAGTATTAATTGGAGGTGGGTTTCGCGATCGCGCAATGCTGAAGCGGTGCGATCGGCGCGATCGATTTTTAGGGCGGCAACGGCAAAGTCTGCTAGGGCGATCGCGATCCGCAAGTCTTCGACATCGAACTGCCGGGAATCGTGAGAGACTATCCAGATTGCTCCCAGCGGTTGATTTTCTGCTAGCAGTGGCACGACTAATGCTTCGGCGATCGGCATTTCGAGCTGCGGCAAGTCGGGGAAATATCGTTCAGGATTCAAGTACAACTGGGGAGTTTGCAAGTCTCGACCTGCTCCTGACAAACGCAATGTCTGGGGTGTATTTGTGTGTTCTGCGGCTTCCCACGCGCCCGCTAAGGCTTCCCAGCGCCAGATTTGTTCTGAATCTACATTTTCTGCTAACAAACAGACTCCGACGCTGCCTGCGCTGCACAAATCTTGGGCGATCGCCACGAGTGTTTTGAGCAGGGTGTGCGGCGAGGTGGCGAGTTGTCGCGCCAGGATTTGCAGCGCCCGGTTTTCCGCTTGCAGATCGGGCGATCGAGGGGTGCGGCGCGACAGTTCCTGGGCGATCGGAATGTCGGTTAAATTAGTTTGTGTGGTTTGCCAAGGTTCCATCAATGTAGTCGTCTCTATGTCTTTCGGTCTTGTCGGGCGCGCAATTAAAGCATCTGTTATATTGTATTATCTACCCACAGACAGAATCAGTTATCTATCTTTGGAATTACTTTTGAGTTTTTCGGCTAGATGATTGCCTTGTTTGTCTTTGCTCTTGCCTCCAGAACATAGTTTTAAATCCGATGAAATACAGGACACGGCAGTGCCGTTTCCCTACCCAAGCATCTGTACTTCAATCAAATGAAAACCATAATATGCACAATTTTATTCCAGAATCGCGTTTTTTTCCATATCTGACTTGGACAGAAATTCAGTCGATGTCGGACAAGGAAAATACAGTTATAATTCAGCCACTAGGTGCGATCGAGCAACACGGCCCCCATTTGCCTTTAATTGTAGATGCGGCAATTAGCGCGGCGGTTACTGGGAAAGCACTGGCGAAGTTAGATGCAAGTATTCCCGCTTACGCTTTGCCGCCTTTGTACTACGGAAAATCGAACGAACACTGGCATTTTCCTGGTACAATTATGCTCAGTGCTCAGACACTTTTAGCGGTAATAGGCGAAATTGCTGACAGTATTTATCGGGCAGGATTTCGAAAATTGGTGTTGATGAATGCTCACGGTGGACAGCCGCAGGTGATGGAAATTGCGGCGCGGGATATTCATCAAAAATATCAGGATTTTTCGGTGTTTCCGCTGTTTGTTTGGCGGGTGCCGAATATTGCTGCGGAATTACTAACTGCGAAGGAGTTAGAATTGGGAATTCACGCGGGTGATGCGGAAACGAGTTTGATGTTGTCAATTTTGCCGTCACAGGTGAAAATGGATCGAGCAGTTTGCGAATATCCGAGGGATTTGCCTGCTGAGAGTTTGCTGAGTATGGAAGGTAATTTGCCTTTTGCTTGGCTGACGCGAGAGTTGACTGATAGCGGTGTGTTGGGCGATGCGACGGTGGCGACGAAGGAAAAGGGCGATCGTATTTTGGAATCTCTGTCTGACGGCTGGGCACAAGTTATCAAAGATGTGCACAAATTTCGACAGCCGGGAAGCAAGCTTTCCGGCGTTGCTGGATTGAGGTATGAAACCTTGGGTAGGGGCAATTCATGAATTCCCCCTACCCAAGGTTGTAG
>JAJAYT010000579.1 GCA_026786085.1 Microcoleus sp. CAN_BIN18
TCACAGTTGACAAAAATCTGAGCATGTTCGGCCGACCTAGTCTAGCCCAGCAACAACCGCAAACCGGTCACCGGATAGCCGTGCTAATTGTCAGGAATTATCAGTTGCTGTCCCAAACAAACAACTTGCTTCCCAGACGGCCAAGCAATATGTCCTTTCCCATTAAGTTCGGCAACGGGCCAGTTACAAATACTTAGCGAAGAAACAGCAGAGTCAGAATCGCCATATCTCCAACCAGACTGAACCTCCACTTGGCTGAGGCGGCGCAACTTCTCTACAACTTTAGAAATATTATTGATCGCAGGTGACACAGAAGCGTTCATTTTTAGCTAAGATAGGACTTGCGTGGGAATCAAAGATCGGATTGAATTGTGAAGACGCGAAAAACGCGAAGAAATAAGGGTTGCAGAGGTTTTGAAATTGCAATTAATATCTGGCTTTGATTTTACCGCAATATTCGGAAATTCCGGCGCGAATCTAAAAATCAAAATTCAATAATTAAACTTATGTCCAACGGTTATTACGGCCCATACCAAAGCCGACTATTAAATTTTATATCCAAACAGTCCCGCCAAGTCGCCGATAATTGCGATCGAACTTGGCGACAAGTTAAACAAGGAACTCTCACCGCCACCCAAATTTTACTTTATCCAGCTTACTTGCTGGTGCAAAGTTCCCGAATGCTGGGCCGACAATTGCGGGAATCCAGCCTCAAAGTAGATTTACCCGAACTGCAAGAATTTGGGGAAGACGAAAATCCCGACTTGGCGCAAAATTGGTGGGGTGGGGAAATTTCTGAGCAAAGTTCGATCGCCCAAATCTTGCACCTCGCCCAAAATTTGCTAAACTCGTCGCAAACGGCCACAACTTTAACTAACTTTCCGCTGTTAGTAAATCCGGCAATCAAGTTTAGCGGACAAACCGCAAAGCATCAAACAACTTCCGTCTTAGAACACTCGCTTGCTAACACTCAATTAAAACCGCAACTGAAAGTTGAGGGAATTGCCAGTTTTATCCCAGCCCGGACTTTAGTCTTAGTCGGACATGAAAATCAGATATTAGATATTTTGACACCCGAACAGCAAGAACTGCTCGAAGGTCGCATAACTTGGGAAGTTGCAAACGGCGGGCCGGAACGGCGGGAAATTGCCCAAAAAGAATTAAAATTCAATCTGGGTTTGGAATCTGCTGCTAAAAAATCACAGCTTCCACCTGTACGCCGTTTTTGGGAATTGATGGCCTGGCTTCAGACGAGTCCGGTTGCTTTGAAAAGAAATCAGTTTGGAGAATCAATCTTCGCCGTCAAAAAATCGATCGACCGCAATCTAATTTTAGTCCAAAAGGCGATCAAACCGATCGCCCCTGCAAAAATCCCACAGCCCTCAATTGCTGCATCGAATTCGATCGACAATAATACCCCAAAATTAGAAACTTATTTTAACAGCAAGCTCGATCGAGCAGCCATACCTCTGTCCTTTGTTACATTACTCGATCATGCCGCCGTCAACCTCGAAGAATTTACCCTACCCCCATCCGCTAAAACCACCGTCGAACCCACAGTCATCCCCAGAGTCAAAAATGATACATCCGGCACAGAAATCAATTTAGATGTTTCCGCCCGCGATATCCTCGAAAAGTACGCTAAAAACATCGAACAAATGATTTGGTCGTCCGTAGACCAACTCCTGGGCAAAGAAACCGCAGCCAGTGATAACACTGAGAAATCCGTTGCAATTCAGTATCATTTGAAACAGCAACAATCAAAAGAAGACACGGAAAACATCCCAGAGGTCGATCGACCGTGGTTGAATTGGCAAGACTTATTCGGGGAAGCAGCACCGCAGAAATTAATCGAGGCAAGTTCCGAAGCAGAAAAATCACAAGTCATCGCAAAAGTCAAGCCCCCAATTGCAGAATTGGGAGAATTGGCGGAAGGTCGATCGACCGCAGTCTCAATATCCCCTTACCCCCAAGCAATTCACCAGATGCTCGGGCAGCTAAAACAGAGCTTACTCACAAAAAATGACAAAAGTCAATCCCAATCGGCATCAAATTTAGCAATTACTCAAAAAAATAGCTCTGCACTCACAGCAAAACCAACAGCAGGGCGCGCACAGGAAACCCAAGTGCCAAAACACACCAACCCGAACATCAGACAAAATAGCCAATCCCCAGTAGCAATCACCGCCCAAACCAGCAGATACACCGCCGTACAACCAAAAAGTCAGACTATAGACGCGCCAGCCGAGAGCGAATACTTAGAAACAGAAGCCGAATCAATGGGATACATTAAGCACCCGCTAGAACAAGTGCTCGAATGGCTCGATGTAGTAATGCTACGACTAGAAAAAATCGTAGAGCAACTGTGGAATTGGGCAAAAATCAACTTGCCAAAAATCCTCAAAAGCCCAGAGAAAATTGACTAATCTTCTTCTGATCAGAACAATGGGATCAGTACATCGCCTTGTAGGGCGGCTTTAATAAATTAAAGCCATTCTTCAAAAAACCGCAATTAGCTTGTATTCGTAGTAGACTATAATCGTCAAGGTTAAACTCCTTTGCCCGAAGTGAAACAGTTAAGACACACTTTTAGGCACAAAATTGTTGGACTAAGAGCAGCGAAAACTCGCTAAACAGCTAGAGAATCAACGCATTCTCGCTTACCTGAAAACAAATAATTTAGTTCGTTTGTCAGGTAGGGTAGGGCATACCCGAACCCTAGGCTCGTATTCTAGTAAGCTTTTGGAGATAGACCCTCTGAGGTTGCTGTGAGTTAAGCTCGTCAATTTGTACTTTTGTACGGTTGAAAGGTTTAAGAATTGCCGAAAGGACATAGGGCTTAAAGGTCAGTCGATGAATTAAGAATCCCCACGCCTTGACGGCTGGGGAGTGTCAAAATAAAAAAGTTGCAGCAACAGCAACAAATCAGCTCAATATAATGTCATCTTTGGAGACTCCCACAGTGCTAACCCTCAAAATCGTCGTTAATGTAGTTGTTTTATTTTTTGTTTCCCTGTTCGTATTTGGGTTCTTGTCCAATGACCCAGCCCGGAACCCCAACCGCAGAGACATGGAATAAACGCGAAATCTCGCCCGCTGACTCAGGGGCGCATCACCGCATCCCCCGAACCAGCCCACAAGTCCGCAAAAATTACTCACACAAAACTTGACCTCGCACCGCCAGCGAGGTTATCTTGTGTCGAGAGCAAGTTTTGAAAGCAGCCAGACTTGGGCGCACCAAAGCCAATGCAAATTTTAGATGTTCAGATCAATGTTTAAACAGTTGCCTGGGAGATGTAATATCAAATTCGGTGTGCATCCGAATTAATGTTACCCACAGTCAGGAAACTGCACGTGCAGTGTCCTCCATCTCATGTCTGAGTACAACTGGAATTGATATAAGTTATTAAAAATTTGCACCTATAAAATATAAAATCTAAAATCTAAAATCGAATGACCCACACTTTGTAATTATGCCCTATCCGGTACCGCCGCCAGAACCCTCTGCCATCATCTACATCGCCAAGCCTCAGAAAGTCGCCCTAACTGTGGCGGCCGGCGATGGAGACACCCTCCGCAACCCCGCAGAAATACCGGAAGCAAGTCCAGAAATCCTTCAACTACCCCAGCCACCAGCCCAAACAGAAGGAGCCGCACTCCTCGGTACCACCCCAGCCACCAGCAGCCAGCCTCTAGAAATCGCAGACCCCCTAACCGCAGTAGAAAGCGGCGACGCAGTAGTGGGATTTGGGCGACCGATTCCGGTGGGAAAACCGGAAACTGCTCAAGCACAGAAAGATAGCTCGTTTACGGCTTACAAATTGGGTTCCATCGAAAATGCCGTTGCTGCTCGCAATCGGCAAAGAACCGCAGCAGCGCAGAGAAAAGCAGACAAAAATGCGATCGAACAACCGGACAATTGGTATCAGGCAAAAGGTCAGCAGTTACAAGATAACTCTCCCGAACCTACTGAGATAATCATTCCAGAACCGACGCCCGAACAGACTCCGATCAAACAGCAACAGTTCGAGATTCCAGCACCGGGAACCGCCCCCACACCAGGAACTCCCCCAGCCACGCCACCAAAGCCGAAGCCAGCCACGCCACCGGGAGTCCGCACCGCACCTTCCCAGCGCACGGTGCCATTTCCGGTGACTCCTGGCGATACCATCGAAATTAAGGCCGACAGCCAAGAATTTGATGAGAAGCA
>JAJAYT010000580.1 GCA_026786085.1 Microcoleus sp. CAN_BIN18
ACCGACTGACAGCACAACCTCGTGGGAGTTAAGGGCGATAGAAGGTTGAACAGACAAAACTTGTACTTTCATCGTCTTAATCAGCTTCGGTAACGTACTTGTTTTAATCGAAAGTGCGATCGCTTGAGTTACCATTGATAATTATTGATATAATCAAAAGGGAACCATAAAATCCACAACTATGCTAATCCTGCCAAAACTGGAAAACCTGCGCGATACTCTACCCATAGAAGGAGCTATCCGCATTGAATTAGTGGAAGGTATACCCATGTTTAGAGCCTCCACAACTGTCACAAATCGCATAGCAGAACTGTTGGACAAACAACAAACTTTACCCCTCAATCCTGACGAAAAACAAGAACTCAATCTTTACGAAGAAATCGACGATTACCTCAGTTTTGTCAATCGAACTGTCCGCAATCTTTTCTTGAGCCAGATTCAGCCTACTGTATAGAAATTTTGGCTTTACCAATCAGTATCAGCTACACCACACAGCATTAGAAATCCTCCCTTGGAAAATTCGCCCATTGTTCCCTGCGAACTTCATCTATATCAGCCGCAGATGGTGCAATTCCCAAGTCAGCACATAAACCCCACAACGATTTGCGGGGAGTAGGGCGAACAACAACTAATTCTCGTTCTATCTCAGGAACCATCCACTTAATCAACCGTAACTTTACCTATGACCGAGAACAATGATAAACTTGATATTCATACCCATCCACCCCAGGCAAATCGCGAGATTCAAGCTGACACTTTTGTGCTGCTAAATTGACAGGTGCGCGAAAATTAACCAACCACAAATCTAGCGGACGTTCCAATTGATTGAGTGTCTTGTCAAGTATCCCCGCCACAATTTCCGGCGCATCCCTTCTCTGCTTAACTAAAAGAAACTGTGGAGACTCAAAAGCTTTAACTTCTTGCTTCTTCCTAACATCCGTTAAATCCGCTACATCCGCTACAAAATCCGCTGCCGAACCCTTCTTCCTAACATCCGTTACATCCGTTACAGAATCCGCTGCCGAACCCTTCTTCCTGATTTCCCATTCCAATCCTATCCCCATCAACTCTCCTATTTCTACATGAGTCTTTTGAGTAGTGGCAATTAACACGGGAACTTTCGAGACTTCGCGGATAATGGGAATTAAAAGGTCTGGTTTGTAATATTTGCGATAGCCGAGATTGGAATTTACTGTGATACCGCTGACAAAACCCATTGCTAAAATTAGCATGACTGCTTTTTTGCCAGAAATTTCTACGGCAGGCAAATTAAACCATCGACTTTTGACTGTATGTGTGCTATAAATAACTGCTAATGTTGCTCCTAATAATAAGATCGCGCCGGGAAAGTAGACGAAATTGTATCGAGGGCCGCGAGTTAGGTCAATTCCTAGAATGTATGCAAAGCTGAAAAATAGGAAAATTGCTCCTAGTACAAATCCGCCGAAAATCACAGTACCTAAATGAGTCTTTGGCGTGTTTAAGGAAGTTTTAAGAGCGCTAAACAGGATGGGAAGTGCCCAAAGCAAAAATATTGCCATGCCGATCGCAGATCCAGCCATTACTGCCAAATTCGGCGATTCCACCGGAAGCAGCGATATCACAGTGATCCATCCCGCTAAGGCTTGGAAAATCGGCGCGATCCAATCTACAAATGTGCGATCGCCACTGACAATCCAATTGGTGAGTTCGCTACCATATTTATTCGACAAAAATATCGGCAGCCAAACTAAACCGCCCGCCAAAGTGCCAAGTGCTACTGCTAACAGTCGCCACAGGATTTGAAATTGCCAAATATTCGGCTGCTGACTGTCTGAAAGCGCCAATTTTCCATAAAACTGCTGCCAGATTACAGCAATTAATGCTATGGCTTCCGCACACAAAGTCAATGAGAAAAAGTAGTGCGTGGCAATTCCAAAACAGTTAACAACTACCCAAAGTAGCACCGCCAAAATTGGCAGCGGAGCGCGCTGTTGCAGCTTTTTTGCGGCTAATGTCAAGCAAAAAAGAGAGGCAATAACTAATAAGATTCCTAACGTATAATGGCGGGCTTCTTGAGCGAGATAAATGCCGTAGGGAGAAACTGCCATCATCGCGGCCGCACATTGACCAACTAAACGAGAATTGAATGCAAATTTGCCTAAAAGGTAGATAGCGGGAACTGAAATCACGCCTAATAACGCCGGGAGCGATCGCCCAATCCACACTAAACTATCCTGAGTCGGCCCAAATAACCGCATCCACCAGTGGGCTACCATAAAATACACGGGCGGATGGTTGCTTTCTAGCAGCAAATGGTTTAGGACATCTGCAATGCCAGCATTGGGACGGAATTGCAGCGGTTGTAGTAGAGTGGAAAGTGCGATCGGGCGATCGATCGGCATCCCGCGAAAACTGTTGCCCAAACTAAACACTAGAGTCGAAAATTCGTCCGTCCACAGCGGTTTCGAGTCCAAATTGGCAAAACGCAGCATTAGGGCGATCGCCATCCACAGCAAGAGCAACAACAGTTGTTTGTTCTTAATCATCAATTCAGTCATTCAAAGGCATAGGGAAGAAGAGTTATTATAGTTGATAATTGACAGTTGATAATTGACAGTTTCTAGTTGATAGTTTAATACGGTTCAGATCAGAAATTCGGGAAGTTAAAACGCTGTGAAAAACAGATACTGCGATTGCTTCGTTCCTCTCTTCGGAAAACCCCTAACTGAACCGTATTGGTTGAGAGTTGCTAGTTGCTAGTTGCTAATTGTTAACTATCAACTGTTTAAAACCCTCCCTGTCAACTATCAACTGTTTAAAACCCTCCCTGTCAACTGTCAACTGTCAACTGTCAACTGTCAACTGTCAACTTCCGTCACCCGCCAGCTCAGCTTCATATTTATCCAGAAATTCCACAGAGTCACGACTGCGATCGCAATTAAATTAGCCAAATATTCATTCATCCCCAAAATATTAAACAGCACATTAACCAGCAGCACATTCAAAATCAAACCCATTAAGCAAATCGTATTAAATTTCAACAGTCGTTTCAATCGCTGGCGCTTTCCCGGCTGTCGCTTAGAAATATCCCCAAAAGTCCACAAATCATTCCACAAAAAGTTACTGATAATTGCCAATTCAGCAGCAAAAATCAGACTGCGAGTAAGCTCCAAATTGAATATCTCGCGCAGCACGTACAAAACCCCCATATTCACAAACACGCCGCTGAAACCCACAATGCCAAAGCGCAGAAACTTGCCCATCGGCCAGCGGGCAAACCGCAACCGCAGCAAATGTCGCAAATACTCAATATACTGTTTCCAGGTAACTTTGCTCTCCCCTTCTTGTCGCTCCTGAAACACGTAACCCACTTCTCCAATCCAGCGGATATCGCCTCTGCCGAGCACTTCAATCAATATTTTGTAACCAGCAGGATTCATGGTTTTGCCCGCTATGCAACTGCGACGCACCATAAAATAGCCGCTCATCGGATCGGAAACTCGGCCCACCACTCCCGGCAGTATAATCAATCCAACAATTTGAGCGCCCCGCGACAAAAATCGCCGGATCACACTCCAGTCGCTCACGCCGCCCTCGGCAACGTGGCGACTCGCCGCGGCCAAATCGGCTCCCCGCTGAATTTCTGCTAAAAGCTGCAACAGCGTCTCCGGCGGATGCTGCAAGTCGGCATCGATGACGCCCAAAACCTCGCCCCTAGCGGCCTGCCACCCGCGAATTACTGCTGTGGAAAGTCCCCGCTCGTCTTCCCGCCGCATCACCCACAATTGCGGATATTCCGCTGTCAGGGACTGGGCAACTTCCCATGTGCGATCGGGGCTGTTGTCATCGACTACAATTAATTCGTAGTTGCCGGGAATCATGCCATCGAGCAATTGGCTCAATTGTTCCACAATACTCTTGACATTCTTGCACTCGTTGTAGGTGGGAATGACGAGGGAAAAATAAATGGGCGGTGTGCCTGCGTCTGTAAAAGTTGAACCGAAAGTCTGTATAGCAGCAATTTCCAAAGGCCCAGACGGCACTGGCAACAGGTGACTTGGTTGGTTGATGCCCATAATTTCAGTTTCCAGAAAGTAAAGGATGGTTTTGTAAGACTTGAGATTTTAGGATATCGTTCCTTTATGATTGATTTGTTAAGATATAAAAACGCCTTAATTCTAGGCAATAATTCTGTAGCTTAGCTAAAAAGAAAACTGTGGATGCAATTCTCGATCGCGCTTTACAAGGTTATAACATTTCTACCGCAGAGGCATTGGTACTTTTGCAGCAAAGAGAGCCAGATGCGATCGCCCAAATTCAAGCAACCGCTGACTTGCTGCGCCGCCGACAATCAGGGGATACTGTTACCTATGTTATCAACCACAATATTAATTTTACTAACATTTGCGAGCAGCATTGCAGTTTCTGTGCATTCCGCCGCGACGAGGGAGATCAGGGTGCTTTTTGGTTAGACGCAGCCCAAATTCAGGAGAAGGCAACTGATGCAGTGCGACGGGATGCGACAGAAATTTGTATGCAGGGTGGCTTAAATCTTCAAGCTAAACTGAACGGCCAATCTTTGCCTTATTATCTGCAATTGGTGAAAACTATTAAGGATAAGTTTCCGCAGTTGCACTTGCACGCTTTTTCGCCGCAAGAAATAGAATTTATTGCCAGACAAGATAATCTGAGTTTCAGCTATGTAATTTCCGCTTTGCAGGATGCCGGAGTTGGTTCGATGCCGGGTACTGCGGCGGAAGTTCTCGACGATGCAGTGCGGAGGGTAATTTGCCCGGAAAAACTCAATTCCGCAACTTGGTTAGAAATTGTGGGAACGGCTCACCGTCTGGGTTTGCCGACAACGAGTACGATGCTTTGCGGGCATATTGAGACTGCCTCTCAGCAGGTTTTGCATTTAGAAAAAGTGCGATCGCTCCAACAAACAGCAATTAACAACAACTATCCAGCGCGCATCACAGAATTCATTTTACTGCCCTTTGTCGGACAGGATGCACCGGCTCCTTTACGCAGTCGAGTCGGCCGCGATCAACCAATTTTAGCAGATACATTGTTGCTCACCGCAGTATCTAGAATCTTTTTGGGAAATTTGATTTCCAATCATCAGCCAAGCTGGGTAAAATTGGGTTTAGCAGGAGCTACAGAAGCCCTGAAATGGGGCTGCAACGACATCGGCGGCACTTTGATGGAAGAGCACATTACTACGATGGCCGGTGCGGTTGGCGGCAGTTGTCAGTCTGTGGAAGATTTGCAGAATGCGATTCGTTCTTTGGGGCGGGATTATCAGCAAAGAGATACAATTTATCGACCTTTGGGGGTTGACAAATTGGCAGGAATAGGCGTTGGGATAAATTAGCCAGGTCTGATAACGAGTTCACCTCAATATAGATATAGTTAAATAGATATAGTCAAATCAACTGAGTCTACGAACATGGAAAAGCCGCTACTAATTCAGCAGTACCTGATTTATTATCCAATCGCTACGATCGTGCTGTCCGTCTCTGTTGCCTCCTTATTGCGGAGGGGCCTTGTGCAACGCTGGATTCCTATCATCGCAACGCTTGGCATAGTATTCTTTTTGATAAATATATATATACTTAACTACCCTGGCGGATCTGACTTTTTAATCTTTCGGAATGCAGGGGTAGCCGTACTGGAAGGAGCAAACCCCTATGCCGATGTTGCAATGGTGAGTCCACCTACAGCTCTACCCCTCTTTGCTCTTATGGCAAGCCTTCCAGTTAACACGGGCTTGTTAATCTGGACAACGGTGAACATAGGTGCAGCCTTAGCGCTAATTCCGCTTTCACAAGGGGTATTGCAGATGCAGACAAGGGGCAAGTTCAAAGCTTTACCTACAGCTTTACTCCGTCTATCGATCGCAACCGTAGCACTCTCGTTGCCAATTTATTGGAGCATCGGCTTGGGGCAACTTGCACTACTTGAATCCCTTTGCCTGTTCGCTGCTCTCTATGCTCAAGGGAAAAACTGGCCGATACTAGCTGGGGGCGCACTTGCACTCGCGACCATAAAACCGCAAACGATACTCCCGTTCCTCTTGCTCTTTTTACGCAAATCCGATTTCCGTACCTGGGTATCATTTACATTCATTGTTTTGGTTCTCTGTCTCGCTTCAAGCCCTTTAGACGTTCTTCCGTTACGAATGCAGCAGGAGCTAATGAATATTTCAAGATTGGCGGCTCCTGGGGCTGCAAACGACTACTCATTTGAAGCCCCCTTCAATCACACTATTATTGGGATTGACTACGCACTCTATTGTCTCGGCTTACGTGATAGAGCAGTTATTCGTATTACCCAGATCGTCATCTTAGGATTGCTCGGAGGTGGTCTCGCAGTTGAGATCTACCGAAAAGGTTTGCCTCGCGGTGGTGCCTGCGCGCTCGTGGCGATTTACTCTTGCATTTTCCTTTACCACCGCTTCCATGACGCGTCAATCCTCACCCTTCCGTTGGTCTACGCTTGGAGTCGCGCTCTGAAAACAGGGCGCCCCGGACGTTCCTTATTCATAGCCACATTCATCGCCTTACTTCCGATCTTCTTCATCCACCCCAAATTGGTTGAAGTCGTCGTTGAAGCTATTTCCTCAAAATGGGGCGGTATCAAGTGGTTGTTAGATGCACTTGTTCTTCCTTATGCTACTTGGTTCGCCCTGATCGCAATGGGACTCCTTTACATGGCGTTGAAAACTGCTGGGGATGATGCGGATGAGCATACCACTGCCGAGCAGTGAAGTTTGGCACAATCAGCCGATCGCACTTTCCAACACTCACATCTTTTACTATTTTCATGAACAGGCTTTCCGGCCTGTTCCACAACATATTAAATTAATGCTTTTTCGCGCTTGTCCGGCAGTCCGCCAGGGAATTCATTCCCTGGCAGCCTTTCGGTTTCAGCAGAACAGGATATTAAACCTTAAACTCTTCCCCAATCCGTCGCATTGCTTCCTCGACATTCTCCCGACTATTAAATGCGGAAATTCGGAAATAACCTTCACCCGCCGCACCGAAACCAGAACCAGGTGTTCCCACCACATTCACTGTTTGCAGCAACTTATCGAAAAACTCCCAACTCGTCAAACCGTGAGGCGTTTTTACCCACACATAAGGCGCATTTTCGCCACCGTAAACCTCGATTCCGGCCGCTGTCAATTTCTCGCGAATAATCGCCGCATTTTCCATGTAAAAATTGACTAATGCCTGAATTTGTGCCTTACCTTCCTCAGAATAAACGGCCTCCGCACCGCGCTGCACGATGTAAGAAACTCCGTTAAACTTGGTAGATTGGCGGCGGTTCCATAACTTCCAAATTTCGACATCGGAACCGTCGGCTGCTTTTCCTGTTAAAGTTTTTGGTACTACTGTCAAGGCGCAGCGAGTACCTGTGAAACCTGCATTTTTGGAGAATGAACGAAATTCGATCGCACAATCGCGCGCCCCTTCAATCTCGTAGATGGAATGTGGTAGACTCGGATCGGAAATATAGGCTTCGTAGGCTGCATCGAAGAAAATAATCGAACCGTTAGCCTTAGCATAATTTACCCAAGCTTGCAAGTGTTCCTTGGTTGCAGTTGCGCCCGTCGGATTGTTGGGGAAACACAGGTAAATTAAATCGACTTTTTTGTCTGTGGGAATTTGGGCGGTAAAGTTGTTTTCTGCGGTAATTGGCAGGTAAACAAAGCCTTCGTACTCGCCTTTGTCGTTGGCATCTCCCGTGTGTCCGGCCATCACGTTTGTGTCTACATACACCGGATACACTGGGTCTGTAACTGCGATCGTGTTATTGTTGCCAAAGATATCGAGAATGTTGCCGCAGTCGCACTTAGAACCGTCAGAAATAAAGATTTCCGAAGCATCAATCTCGCATCCCCGCGATTGGAAATCGTGCTGGGCAATTTTCTCGCGCAGCCATTCATAACCTTGTTCCGGGCCGTATCCTTTGAAGGTATCGCGCGAGCCCATTTCTTCCACCGCAGCCACCATCGCCACGCGGCAAGCTTCTGGTAAGGGTTCGGTGACATCGCCAATCCCCAGGCGGATGATGGGCGCTTGGGGATTCGCATCTGCAAAGGCTTTGACTCTGCGCCCAATTTCGGGAAACAGGTAGCCGGCTTTGAGTTTGAGGTAGTTGTCGTTGATAGTTGCCATTTTTGCGATCGCGTGTTTGTTGTAAAATAGCTTACTGCTAATTGGCAGCTAGCTGTTGACTGTTGACTGTTGACTGTTGACTGTTCACTGTTGACTGTTGACTGTTCACTGAAAAATTCCTGGATTCATCGGTTAGAGTAATTCTAAAATCTAAAATTGGTAGATAATTGACAAAAAAATCAACTAGCTTGTATAATCAGAATAGTGTGCAGCGCAGAAACTATTATGGACGAGATCGAATATGCCAAACTCTATCAAGAACTGGCCGCAATTCTGAATGAGTTTAACTTGGGTTGGGTAGTTCAACAAGTTGCGGATACTGTAGAGATAGGTAAAGTAATTCAAGAGCGATCGCTCAAAAGAAAAACACCTCTGCTCAAGATAGAAGATTATACCGCAAAAGAACAAATTTTGCTGTTAATTGATGCTGTCGAACAAGCGACGGTGAACACTTCGGAAATGGAAGACGAAATTGCTTATTTCTTGAAAGTAGAATCAGAAACATCCCCCCTCGGCACAAAAATTGTATTTGCGAATTCCGCAGCAGAAACAGCCCAAACAATCGAGTTTACCTCCAGCGTGACAGCCCCACGCCACAAACAGGCGATCGCCCTCCAGCAATTACTCGAAAAACTGCCCTCAGAGCCGAGCAACTACGCCGTCAATTCCGAAATCAAGAGCAAATTAAAAAGCTCGATCGATCCCGATTTCAACGGAGCCGCAGAACAAGCCAGAATTTTTGACGCTTACCTATTCACCATCCTGCTCAAGGCAGTTGCTAATGAAGGCGGCAGCATTTATTACAACAATGTTTTAGACGACGAAACACCGAAAAATTTAACATTTAGAAAAACAGCGGGAACAATCCACGGAAGCGCACATCCATACACCCATGCTGTTGTGGAATTTCCAGACAAACCAGCCCTAGAAATTCACCTCGGAGTCAAAGTCCAAGGTAGAGCCGGAGTTCTGCACAACTGCAACGTTTTAATCTTGTATCAAAAAGAAGCGAATATCTGTCGATTGCTCAACCGGGAACCCCGACACTCGCAAGTAATTTTAGCCGTGAAATCTGAACATAGTACATCAGAACTTCAAGTAGAAATAGCGGGCGGTTTTATCGGACTAGCGTCAGATATTCGCTACGAAGGCGGCAGCTATTTCATTTCTAACAGTTACTCCCAACCCATCGCAAAACTGCTAACTACCGCTCGCAAAAAATGGGAACTCAACATTTTTCCGAGAGCCACAAATGATGTGCACCGACTGATGTACTCATTTCAAACTATCTTTAAAGACTTTAAGGCTAGAAACTGAACTCAATTAAGATAAGACGGCGGTTGAAACCGCGTCTACACAAACGATGTCCGCCTC
>JAJAYT010000581.1 GCA_026786085.1 Microcoleus sp. CAN_BIN18
ATCTAACTCTCAACTGCACCAAACTCAGGGTGAATTGGAGCAATCCCAGTTGGAACTGCACCAAACTCAGGGTGAATTGGAACAGTCTCAGGCTCAACTGCACCAGACTCAGGGAGAATTGGAAAGATTGAAAGTTCCGCAAGCCCTGCACGCGCAGGCTGATGTACAAAGCCCGACTCATCGCTACAGACTCCTGTTATGGGAGGGATGGTACGCTTATCACAAAGGTGATTTGAAGGGAACGGCTCACTTTCTCAAAGAATCTTTGAATTGTACGCCTTTATCACCAACAGAAACGGTCTTGGACTGGTTAGAAAAATTTTCCCAATTCTCTTCGGAAAAGGGAGTTCACCTCGATACCAACTCGCTTATCAATTCAGCGGAATGGAAAGAATTGATGCGGCGCAGCCTTAATGGTAAGCTGTCAGTAGCAGTAGGTTAAATAAAAATAGCCAGAAATCTTAACTTACTGGCTGGAAAAATGCCAGAAAAAATGTTAAGTTACTTGACATTTACTTTGTCTATAAATTGATTTTTCTAAAAACCGTTGAGGGTAGGACAATAATTGGTATGTTGAAAAATACACTGACTTCTTGTTTAGGCATTAATTTCGTAGGTCACGTGAGCGTGGAATACGGGCTGGGGGAAGGAGCAAGAGGGACTCTAAGAGCACTGGAAGCTGTAGGTATACCCTTCACAATTAATGACATTCAAGTAGATTGGCATAGGAACTTAGATGATAGCTACAAAAATGTTTCTCAAAATATTCAGTATCCCATCAACCTGATTCATATCAACCCAGGGGACGGAATGATTGAAGGTCTGGGTACTGAATATTTTAAGGGGCGATATAATATTGGCTACTGGGCTTGGGAATTGCAAATATTACCCCGCGTCTGGGACTATGCTTTTGATTTATTCGATGAGATTTGGACTTACAGTAATTACACGGCTGAAACAATTGCTAGGGAGTCACCAATTCCTGTTCTCAAACTACCACCTAGTATTGCTCTGCCATCAACGTCTGTAGACAGAAAGGCATTAGGACTACCTCAAGGAAAATTTATTTTTCTGTTCATGTTTGATTTCCACAGTACCTTAGCACGCAAAAATCCCTTGGGTACTGTTGAAGCTTTTAAACGAGCTTTCGATCAATCAAACAATGAGGATGTCTTGCTCGTCATCAAGTCTTCTAACGGACATTTTCATCCTCAGCAGAGAGAACAACTGAAAGAGTGTGTGGAGGGGTGGCCCTCCATTCACTTAATAGATGGGCATTTGAAGAAAGAAGAGCTTTATGGCTTAGTTAAAAGTTGTGACTGCTATGTATCGTTGCACCGTGCTGAGGGCTTTGGTTTGACAATGGCAGAAGCAATGTATTACGGTAAGCCAGTCATAGCGACAGCCTACTCATCTAATATGGAATTTATGAATGTAGGCAATAGTTTTCCTGTTAAATACAACTTAGTAACACTTGCGGAAAATTATGGCCCTTACCCACAAGGGAATGTTTGGGCAGAACCCGACATAGATCATGCTGCATCGTTAATGCAGTATGTTTTTCAAAATTATCAAGAAGCTCAGCAAGTAGGGTATAGAGCAGCTCAAGATATCAAATCTTTGTTGAGTCCGCAAGCGGTTGGCAACAAAATTAGGAATCGTCTTGAACAGATCATGAAAATTAAGATTACGAGAGAATTAGCCCAAGCTAAAGTTCAACTGCCTGTCTTCAAAGATGAAGATTTTTCGCAACAAACTGATAGTCTGAACGATGGAATTTTTCTGGAAGCTGCTTATCAGACTTATCTCAAACGTAAGCCTGATCAGGAAGGGAAAAATCACCACATTCAGGATCTAGGGAACGGCAGCAGGACACGCCAAGACTTGATCACCATACTGCGACAATCACCTGAATTTGAGTCGCTGTGGAAGCTCGTAGAGAAAGAATTATTAGCTTCATCTTTGGGTTTAGAAGTTATTTCAATTCATGTACCTAAAACAGCAGGCATAACCTTTGGCAAAGTTCTCCAACAGGTTTACGGTGCAGACAAAGTTTTTTCAGAAGATGGCAAATTACCATTAGCCTCTATCTTGGAACAGCGTTTGATCAGACTGCAAACTAAAGTGATTCACGGTCAATTTCCCGCGACAAGGTACAAAGAATGCTTGTTATATTCTTCTCCTAAACTAATTACCTGGGTGAGGCATCCTATTACTCGTTTAATTTCTTGGTATTGTGATTATATTGTTCAGCCTGTTGAAGCGAGTCAGGATGAATTTCAGGAATTTGTAAGTAAAACTCAACCTAATTTGGTTGAATTTGCGGAGATGCCTGAAACCCAAAATGTTATATCAGAATACCTCCGAAGCATAGAAATAGGCGACTTTTTCTTTATAGGTATCCAAGAATTTTTTCAGGATGACATAAAAAACTTGAAAGAACTTCTAGGTTGGTCTGAGTTAGAAATTGGTTGGGATAATAAAAACAAATATCCAGGGTATCATTCCTATGTAAATAAGGTGTTGGCTGACAAAAATCTGGTGGCTAAGCTAGCAGCTCTCAATAGTGAAGACATAGAATTTTATCAAACCGCATTAAACTTAAGACAGCAGCGGAAAGACATAACTAGAACAATCTCATAACTCGATTAAACTTGGGGATGCGCGGTATTATTATGATTGAACAAAAAGCTCCGACGACTAACCTTAAGCGACAGCTAGTTATTATCAATAACGAGCCAAGCTTAATCAATCCAGTCTCGCAGATGGCCACCGAGGCCCAGTGCCGATCGGATGCCTTCTACTATTGGTGTGACGAAACTCGTCTTCCACATGAGCCAATATTCCATCGAAAACTTTGGGAATACGCCTATATCCTTCAGTGTCTATCAGAGACGGGGATGATGTCACCGGGCAGGCGCGGACTCGGTTTCGGTGTTGGCAAGGAACCGTTAGTAGCTGTAATGGCTGCCCGAGGCTGCGATATCGTCGCCACAGACCTAGATATAGACGAAGCGACAAAGCAAGGATGGGCCAGTAGCGGTGAATATGCAGCAACATTGGAGGCGCTTAACGATCGTGGCATCTGCCCCGCCGCACGCTTCGCATCCCATGTTATTTACCGCGTGGCAGACATGAACAAGATAGATGCGGATTTGGTCGGCTTCGATTTTGTCTATTCCTCTTGCGCTCTCGAACACGTCGGCTCGATCGAGCTGGGGCTGGAATTCGTCAAAAACAGCCTCAAGTGCCTGCGTCCGGGCGGAATAGCAGTACACACAACTGAATTCAACGTTTTTTCTAATGACGCGACGATCGACAACCAACAGACTGTACTGTTTAGACGGCAGGACATCGATCGGTTGGCGGCAGAGTTACTAAATCAGGGTCACGAAATTGTCCTCAACTACAACACTGGAAGCGGGCCATTTGACCGTCACATAGACGTACCGCCCTGGTCGGGGATACACTTAAAGCTTCAGTTAGAGCAATATGTCACAACATCCTTGGGGCTGCTCATTAAGAAGGCTTCATAGATTAAATCGTTGTTAAATCCTCTTCAGAGATTTCCACTAAGCAAAAAGCAAGACAAATGTTAAATAATAGATTAAATAATTCTTTGGGTGTAAATCTTGCCGGTCACATAACCGGTGACTTTGGGCTAGCAGAAGCCGCCAGAGGTACTATCAGAGCAATGGAAGCAGCTAAAATTCCCTTTGCTCTGACCGATTTAAAGGTAGGCGGCCAACCTAACTCAGATTCCACCTACAAAAATTTTGCCACCGATAACCCATATCCCATTAACATTATCCAGACCAACCCCAATTGGGTCGAGCAAATTTTAGCAGGGTACTTTCCGGGCATTGGTTCTGAATATTTTAAAGGCAAATACAATATAGGTGTGTGGTTGTGGGAACTGCCCGTATTTCCGAAGGAGTGGCAGTGGGCTTTTGATTTATTTGATGAAATCTGGACGCCCAGCAATTTTTGTGCGGAAGCATTTTCGGCTGTCTCCCGAGTTCCCGTGCTCAAAATTCCTGTGAGCCTCGCTTTTCCTAAGCCTTCCCTGACAAGAGAAAACCTAAATTTACCCAAAGATAAGTTTATTTTTCTGTTCATGTTTGACTTTGCGAGTTCCTTTGAAAGAAAAAATCCTTTTGCCACCGTTGAGGCGTTTAAACAAGCTTTTGGAAAATCCAATCAAGATGTTTTACTCGTGCTCAAGTTTGCCAATAGCCATTATTTCCCGCACCTGCGAGAGCAGCTAACCGAATTGACAGAGGGCTGGCCCTCGATTCAATTTATAGACGGGCATTTGCCAAAAGCAGAAATTCACGCTCTGGTTAACTGTTGTGACTGTTATGTATCTCTGCATCGGGCTGAGGGGTTTGGTTTAACAATGTCTGAAGCTATGTACTACGGGAAACCAGTAATAGCGACAGCCTATTCATCTAATATGGAATTTATGAATGTTGGCAATAGTTTTCCGGTTAAATACGATCTGGTGACAAAAACTGAAGATTATGGAGCTTATCCCAAAGGCAGTGTCTGGGCTCAAGCAGATATTGACCATGCTGCCTCTGTGATGAAGTACACTTTTGAAAACGCTCGGGAAGCACGGCAAGTAGGAGCTAAAGCTGCTCAAGAAATTAGAGCTTTGCTGGGCCCTCAAACAGTGGGCATAAAAATCAAAAATCGCCTTGAATTTATCATGGGGAATATCAATCAGTCCCACTTGTCAAGTCGTTTCCACGAGCTTCAGATAGAAAGAGATTTATTGGCTCGTCAAGCTCAAGCTTGGAGGCAGACAGCATTGCAGGTACAGCAAGATTTAGCAAAACACTCCCAGTTTCAACTACAACAGCGCTGAATTGTCAAGCCTCGATCCTAAATGTTTATTAAGTAGAAGACTTACTATGGTAAATCAAATGCCCGATTCTAATTTCGGTATCAACTTTATAGGACACCTCAGCGGTGAATACGGTCTGGGAGAAGGATCTAGAGCCACTCTCAGAGCGATTGAAGCTGCTGGCATTCCCTTTGCACTGAAAGATATTAAGGTAGATTGGCATCGAAACTTAGACAACAGCTACACAAGTTTTTCCGAGCAAAATCCCTATCCCATTAACCTAATCCACACTCTGCCGGAACCGATTGTTTTCAACATGATCGATCGCGAATGCTTTAAAGGTCGATACAATATTGGCTTCTGGGCTTGGGAACTGCCGATATTTCCTCCAGGGTGGCTGTACGCTTTTTCTTTATTTGACGAGATATGGACTTATAGCAATTACTGCGCTGAGGCGATCGCGCCCGTATCGCCCGTGCCCGTGATTAAGATGATGTCTAGCCTCGATCTTCCCACACCATCGTTTGATAGAGAAGCATTGGGATTACCCGAAAACAAATGTATTTTTCTATTCATGTTTGACTTTCACAGTACCGTAGGGCGTAAAAATCCCTTTGCTACCCTAGAGGCATTTAAGCGAGCTTTTGCTCAATCAAACCAGGATGTTTTACTTGTACTAAAGTTTTCTAACGGCAACTTTTTTCCCGAAGAACGCGATCGACTCAAAGCGCAAGCAAAGGGCTGGCCTGTTCACTTTATTGACGGGCATTTGCAGAGAGACGAACTTCATGCTTTAGTTGCTAATTGCGACTGCTATGTTTCCCTGCATCGGGCAGAAGGATTTGGTTTGACAATGGCGGAAGCGATGTACTACGGCAAACCTGTAATCGCGACGGGCTACTCATCTAATATGGAATTTATGAATGTCGGCAATAGTTTTCCAGTAAAATATGACATAGTGACGCTGACCGAAGATTATGGGCCCTACTTTAAAGGAAATTACTGGGCAGATCCCGATATCGATCATGCAGCATCCTTAATGCAGTATGTTTTTGAGAATCCGCAGGAAGCACAAAAAGTAGGATTTAGAGCCGCTGAGGAAATTAAGTCTTTACTGAGTCCTCAACTTCAAGGCGTGAAAATCAAAAATAGATTGGAAATCATTAGAAACAGAATGAACCAATCTACAACCTGGTCAACCCGCATCCATCAGCTTCAGCAAGAGGCGGCTTTGGCGCAGTCAGAAATCCAAGTTTGGAGGCAGACAGCACAGCAAGTTCAATCTGAGCTAGCACAACATCAAAGGTTTGTTAACACTTGAAAAATTGAATTTACCGAAAATACTTATTCTCAGGAAAATAAATTAGCTATGTTGAATAATCCCAAGTCTAACTTTGGAGTTAATGTAATCGGTCATGTAAGTGGAGAGTTTGGTCTGGGCGGAGGGGTGCGAGGCACTATCAGAGCCCTAGAAGCTGCTAACATTCCTTTCACAATCAAGGATTTGAAAGAAGATTCGCAACGCAACTTAGATGATACATATACAAGTTTTTCCAGCGATCGCTCTTATCCCGTTAATATCGTCCATACCAACCCTCACGAGTCATTGTTGAATTCTATCGATCCTGATTTTTTTCATAACCGCTATAATATCGGTTTTTGGATTTGGGAGCTTCCAGTATTTCCTGATTTTTTTATGGGTGCTTTTAATCAATTTGATGAGGTTTGGACTTACAGCAATTACAC
>JAJAYT010000582.1 GCA_026786085.1 Microcoleus sp. CAN_BIN18
GAACTGTCGGGCAAAATCATCCGTTCTACGGAACTGTGAGAGATGTCTCTTTCGTGCCAAAGTGCAACGTTTTCTAGGGCTGCGACGGCGTTGGCGCGGACAATTCTTGCCATCCCGGTGAGTCTTTCGGAGCGAATCGGGTTGCGTTTGTGGGGCATGGCGGATGAGCCTTTTTGCCCTTTGGAAAAGAACTCTTCGACTTCGAGTACGTCGGTGCGTTGGAGGTTGCGAATTTCGACTGCGAAACGCTCGATCGATGCGGCTAAGAGTGCTAAGGTTTGGACGTATTCGGCGTGTCGATCGCGCGAAATGACCTGAGTGGATGCGGTATCGGGTTCGAGTCCGAGGTTTTGACAGGCGATCGCCTCGATGCGCGGATCGATATTAGCATAGGTTCCGACTGCACCGGAGATTTTGCCGACGGCGATGGACGATCGCAAATTCACCAATCTTTCACGGCTGCGAAACACTTCCGCCAGCCATCCAGCTAGTTTAAAGCCAAAGGTGAT
This sequence comes from Microcoleus sp. CAN_BIN18, assembly GCA_026786085.1. Lineage (GTDB taxonomy): Bacteria > Cyanobacteriota > Cyanobacteriia > Cyanobacteriales > Microcoleaceae > Microcoleus. Next base: position 510 of record JAJAYT010000582.1, read on the forward strand.
GGGTTCGGCGTGAATTCCGTGCGATCGACCCACCATGACAGTATTGCGATGTTGTTGAGCCTGATAGCGAATAGCTTGACTCAATTCTTCGACACGTTCTAACAAGATATCGACACTAGCGACTAATTGCAGCGCCAAAGCGGTATCGAGTACATCGGAACTGGTTAAGCCGAGGTGGATGTAGCGTCCGGCATCGCCTACATATTCGTTGACATTTGTCAAGAAGGCGATCATGTCGTGACGGACTTCGGCTTCAATTTCTAGGACTCGTTTCGGGTCAAAATTAGCCTTAGCTTTGATTTCTTCGACTGCGGCGGCGGGGATGTAGCCGAGTTCGGCTTGAGCTTCGCAGACAGCGATTTCTACTTGTAGCCAGGTTTTTAGCTTGGCGGTTTCAGTCCAGATGTTGCCCATTTCGGGCAAGGTGTAGCGCTCTATCACGGTTTGGAGTTGGGGAATGCGATCTCACCATTGTACCGCTATGTGGCACTGGGGATAGGTCGGGTTGGCAAGGGCGATCGGGTACAATAATTCAGTTCGCGATCGCACGGGTGGCCAGAAACCGGGTTTTTAACCACAATATTTGCTGAAAATCCTCAATCTTTGTTAAAAACCCGGTTTCTTTGTCGGCGAGTGTATCCAAGACTATAATTTCAACCCGAAACTTCAGAACCATGAAATATACAGTTGTTATCCAATGGTCAGAATGCGATCGATGCTTTGTCGTGTTTTTGCCAGAATTTGAGGATGTAATGCAGCCGGTAACTCACGGAGATTCTTATGAAGAAGCTATCTACAATGTGCGAGAGGTAATAGAGTTACTAATCGATAGTTGTGAAGCTGAAGGTAAACCATTACCAGCAACTAAGAAGCTAGAACGATTATTTCAGGCTGCATAGATTTATTCAAAGCAATATCAGTCAAATATGGAACAAGTGCAAAGCCAATACACTCTGCTAAGCGCGGCGGCACAGCATTGCCAATTTGCCACATTGCCTTTTTCATCGAACCTTCAAAAATAAATGAATCCGGGAAAGTTTGCAATCTAGCCATTTCACGGGCAGAAATAACGCGATTCAGATAAGGATGAATATGAGTGCCGCCGTGATTTTCTTTCACAGTCATGCTCGGTTTCCCCGGATACTGTCGCTTGAAAGCATCTGCATAGCTTGCATACAAAGAACCTCCAGGCGGAACTTTAGCAAGTCTTTCCATATACTGAGAAGAATGGCGAGTCCACTCATGGTTAATTTCAGGTATGCGAGTATACTCTGGTAAATCATCAATTGCTGACTCAATTGCTTTGTATTGTTCAGCCAACAATTGCGGCTTGGGATAGGGATTTGGCATCTCAAATCTATTGGCAATAAAAATAGCTCGCGGCCTGATTTGCGGAATTCCATAGGCGGCTGATTCCAGCACCGCAACGGAAACGTGGGGATAGCCAATTTCCTCAAAAGCCTCGCAAATCGCTTGCTTAACAGCCCCTTTCTGTATCGTCAGAATTCCCGGCACATTTTCCATCACCACGTACCAGGGACGTATTTCCGAAACGATGCGGACAAACTCTCTAAACAGACGGTTGCGAGGGTCATTGGGGTCGCGTTTTCCAGCAACTGAGAAACCTTGACACGGCGGCCCACCTACAACAAGATGAACTTCCGACGAACCAATTTGAGCGAGCAACTTTTGGGAATTTAAGTTTTTGATATCGTCGCAAAAGTGATGACAATCAGGAAAGTTTTTGATATGAGTTGCAGAAGCAATGGGATTAACTTCAACACTTGCTACTGGCCTCAAACCTGCTTGTAATAAACCTTGTGTCATTCCGCCAGCACCGCAGAAAAGATCGACAAATCTATAGTCTGAGGCGGGGATTGACTGAGATTCAACATCAATAAAAATCTAGTAAGGATCGGAGTCATCTGCTTCTAGTTCGCGTTGGATTCGTTCGTAACGCCCTAATTTTGCTTGCTTCGGCTTTTTTGCAGGAATTGTCTCTTCCTTATTTGAGAATAAAGACAGTTGTATTGCTTCCATTTTACATTTTTTTACGGCATCATATCTATTGTACTGTAAGGCATAAACGGAAGCATCAGAAATCATCACAAGCTATTATCATAGGTGGTAAAGACGGAAATGATGCTAAACTATATTTAGATAAGTTACTCAACTAAACACTTGAGGCGCTCAAGAAAATCGAAGCAGAGGAGACAGAACCATGAAATATACAGTTGTTATCCAATGGTCAGAATGCGATCGATGCTTTGTCGTGTTTTTGCCTGAATTTGAGGATGTGATGCAGCCAGTCACTCACGGAGATTCTTATGAAGAAGCTATCTACAATGCGCGAGAGGTACTAGAATTACTAATCGAGAGTTGTCAAGCTGAAGGCAAACTATTACCAGCAACTAAGAAACTAGAACGATTATTTCAGGCTGCATAAATTTGTTCAAACTGAGATATTGCACCATTCTCAATAACCTGTAGCAGCGGGCGATGCCTGCCCTTCGACTTCGCTTAGGAACCGCCTAGCTTAAGGGTTCACTCTTGAGATCTAAATGTTGCAGACAGGTGAAATAAACCCGCCCCCACCCACTTTAATCATCTAGCGATTGATAGCACCAACTTGGACGGCGCAGGAGATTGAATGTATCTAGGTATCGAACTTGAGCGGACGGCTCTACTGTAGCAATCGCTTCATTCAATAAGCCTTGAGAGTTCTCTTTCTTCCACAAAGGATGAACAATAATCACCCTTTTATCACCCACGACAAAACCCGGTAAAGTGCCGAACTGTTCCCCAGAACAACTAAACGAAGCACAAAATGTATCGCGCAGTTTAGTTGCTGTCTGTACCCAATTTTCTAAGTCTGGAGTAGAAAAATCCCCATCTAATCCGCATTGAAAATCACTGCTAGCCAATCCCCTCAGCAAGGAAAGCCCCAAACGCCAATCCAGCAAACCGTGATAGTTCATATTGCGGTACTGCTGCAAGCAATCGTAACAAGAAGAGTCGCATTTGCGGCGGTGTTCAGGTGACATAATTGCCTCAGCAAAGCTATTTTGAGAATTCAGAATTTTGCTTGTCAGGATGTCTTCCCAGTGCTCAGCTAACCAATAAGTGAATCCAGAACCATTGGCCAGCCGATCGCTAATTACAATTTCTCCTACTTTTTTTTCCTCTAATTCAACCTGTCGCAAACCGCTGATGTCTAATTCTTCTGGATCGATATCTAACTCCTGTGCCGCTACAGCACGAACCATGAAAGCGGCTGAGTAGAAAGCAGCTTTGACAGCAGAACCGGGTGCAATAGGATCGAGGCACAATCCATCTGGTACAGCAGCGGGTTTAATTCGCAGCACGCCAGTGGTTTTTGGGGCAATTATAGCGATCGCCTCTAATTCGCCCTGCGGTTTAAACCTCACCCCGTCAGACTTATTATGGAATCTCTCATCAATCCACTGATCGGGTAAGAGTTTGTCACCGCGTCCAAATGTGGCATTTCCGATTGCTCCCTTAAATAGCTGTCCTCGATTGTCATTGACGCGGAAAACGCGGCCCGACTTAGAGAAAGCTATCTGAGTATTCGTGTTATTTACTAAGTTAAAATCTTGAGGTTGTGCCTCAGCGACGCTACCTGCACCTGTAATTAACAAATCGTATTCCTCTTTCGCGTCAGATCCAGGATTTATGCTGGTACGGAAAGCTAAAGGGACAGCCCACTGAAAAACTCGAAATCCCTGTTCCTCAGTTGCCCCGCATTTCGGACAGATTGTATCTTCAAATATTGTATTAGAGGTTGCCGTATGTTGGCAGCGCTGACACCTCAACATCCATTTGCGATCGCTCAGAGGTTTGCCAGCAGGAACTAACCCGTTTTTAGTGTCGGGAATTAACGATGCTGTAAACCCGATCGCAGTATAAATTCGCTTGTCTTTAGTTTTTTCGGAACCAGGGGCAAATTCAGAGACAGCTAAATCTAAATCTCGATCTATAGTAGAAACTTTCTGTTTTCTAGACGGTTCGTGATGGTACAAATCGCGCACTCTTGAAGGCATCCCGTACATCGGCATAATCCCGCCCTCCGCAAGGCGTTCTGCCAGTCCATCTCCAGTCAATTCTAAGTTATTGGCGCACTCATTAATTTTATCAAACAACTGCTGACGTGCATAGATTTCTAAGTTATCGCGATCGATACCTGCAACGCCGACTAGCAGAGAATTTATGACCTGGGTTACTTCAGAAGAAGTTTTCAACCAATTACAAATTTGATTGCGGCGTTGTTCAGTGTTCTGCCAATTTTTAACTGTGCCAAATTCACCGTGACTGTCAGGCTTTTTTTCCACCTCCCAGCAGTTGACACCAGCAGCAATAAATGCTCGTCTCAAACATTCTTTGGTTAGGAGGCGCTGGGTGATCTCAACCTGTGACATAGCAAGAAAAGGAACTGGTGGCGGATCGCCCGTAATTTTTTCAGGATGTCGGTAATAAAACTCATCGTGCGATCGACCGCGACAGAGAGTCAGTACAATAGCGAAAGGCTGACCGCGACGACCCCCGCGACCCGCACGCTGCTGGTAATTAAAGCGCATGGGAGGCATATTTGCCATCACAACAGCCATTAAACTGCCAATATCAATTCCCACCTCCATTGTGGTTGTGACGCTCAAAATATCAATAATATCTACTACTGGGATAAAATCTCTGTCTTGTTCGCCAAAATTCACGATGATGTTGCGGAAATGCCGCTGCCTTTCGGCCTGATCGTCGGTTTGCCCGGTCAACTCTTCGCAGTGCAACCGCAACGGTTGACGCTTATTTACAGCTTGGGTGGCGAAATAATTGCGATCGTACAAATCCGCACAAATTCTATTAGGTACAGTCGGTAAAAGTGCCAAGCAATTAGTATTAGTACAAATCCCTCCGGCGCGGTGCAGGTGATGGCGCTGGCAAGACCCGCACTGCCACACGGGGTCATCGGACACAGCAACTCGTACAGATAAATGTCGAGGATTAAGTTTAAAGTGGTGATGCTGACCGTATTCGCAAATGGCAGATTTCAATGCGGGCTTCAATTCCTGTTCTGAAATTCCGCAAGCTTTTGCACACTCTTTAATATAATTTCGCAAGTTTGAGCGCGCATCACTCCAGTCTTTCCAGTCATTTAGCGGATACTCTTGAGGTTGTCTTGGATATCTATACAATTCACCTAAAATTCGCAAGCAGCCATCGCCAATGCTCTCAAATACTGAGCTTGAAAGCCCGCATTGAATGGCTAGCTGTTCTAATTGATTCGGGGGTAAATTCAGACGAATATAGCCCAATCCCGATGCTTCAATCCCAAAATATAGACGACTAAACAGCGTGTCGCAGACCTCAGATTTAACTTTTTCTCGAAGTGTCGTGTCTCGCCTTGTTTGTGCTTCAGCGCACAAGTCAGGTTTCCACCCGGCGGTGGCAAAGTCAAATAGTTTTGTCCAATGGTGGTACTTTCCCTCATAAGAAAAGTCTTGGTAAATAACATCATTACCGGCAGGGTTAACGCCTAAGTTTACTAATCGCTCGATCAGAAGTCCTGGGTCTTGCGGATTTTCAAGACCTTCAAATAGCATTCTGAGAGGAACTGTCCGGGTATTGCCTATTTTTTGAATTTCACTGAGTAGCTTTTGGGCAGTATTTATTCGATTTTGTAACGGTTCTAAATCTTCAGCATCGAGACCTTCTGGCAATGACCTATTAGCATCTTTAATTACTTTTTGTATTTGCTCAACAGCGTTTGGGTGACGCTGGGCAAATTCAATAGCTTCGATACAGCTAGGTAGGTTGTGATGTTGGATATCTTGAAGTAGAAGAGGGCGGGCGATCGCCTCTTGTTTCAATTCATCAAAAATCGCCTCGCGCACTAAGTCTTTATAGTGCGATCGCTCAATGCCATTTGCAGAAGTGTTGAATGATAGAAAAAGATTGCCAGGATTGGCAAACAAATGTATAATGACAGAGCTATAAAATATTAAAAATCAACTAAAATGCTATTTTCTAACTTCCCCAAAATTGTGAAAAGGTATCTCGCCCATTTA
>JAJAYT010000583.1 GCA_026786085.1 Microcoleus sp. CAN_BIN18
ACCGATGGGTGGGGGCGGGTTTATAAATATTGTTCATTTGAGTTACGAATCAGGGTGAACCCGCCCCTACAAATCCTCGGAAAACATGATTGTTTTTTCCACTTACCTCGTCACACACACTCCGCCTACAGATACCCGACATCGATCGCGACTTGGATCGAACCTGCTATCATCATTAGAGCGATCGAATCTACCATCATCACTCCTAGCCGAATCTAAATCCCTAGTCCGCGAATTGTAGTAATAATCTCCCGCCGGAAAGTTTCTAGTCGGTACAGCGCAGTAAGTCGAATCTTGATTATTATCATCAAACCTTACTCTTACCACCGATCGCCGATCGCGGCAATCAACAGACCGCAAACCAAAATCATCCTGCAAAATCTGCGCCCTGTCACCCCGGCCATCATCACGGCGACTATCCCGCCTATCCTCCCGCCCATTGCGAGCCCGTCTGTCGCCGCCATCAATTCCCGCAACTTCCAGCGTGTAATTACCGCCCCTCGCAGCATCCTTCGTCAACACCAAAAGCTTATAATCGCCGCTACGGGGAATTTGATAATTAAAAGAACGGTCTTGGGTAAAAGCGACTTGTTTGTTGTTCCCGTAAAATAGTACCATCACGGGAGTAAAACCGCGACTTCTATCCGTATCTAAAAACACTTCAATGTTATCGCCTTCCCGCGCACTGAAAGTATATTCTTGACCGCGCAATTCTTCCGTCGGAGCTCCCGGTGTCCACATATTTCGGAAACGGTAAATCGGGGAAGTGCGGCGGATTACTCCATCTATGCGATCGCCATTTCCGATCTGTTCAGCAACCGCACTAGAAGAAATCCCCGTAAGTGCCAATCCTGTAACTAGCACAGCGGCGGCAATACTGTTTAAAACGTTATGTGCTTTCATAATAAACCTCTTTTGGCGAGTTTTAAAATCTTTTTGCTTTGTTTGCGCTTGATTTTCCACAAATCAATGTATCTATTTTAAAGATACTTTCGGCGATCGAGTGTTAACATCACCCAACAGGACTATTTAGCCGATCGCAAATCTCCAATTACAGCTATAATTGTTCCTCACAAATCAGCAATCCCGATTCAGCGTTCAAACTAGCCATCATTCCCATCGGTAAAGCAGCGTTAGCCCCATCGTGGCCAAAGGGCAAATCCGAGACAATTGGAATATTCAAGTCACTCAGCCGATCGCGCAAAACCTCCTCTATACTAAAACTCGGAATCTTCGAGTCAACCTCGCAGCGGCTGAAACGCCCCAAAGCAATCCCCCGCACCCCTGCAAACGCCCCAGCCATTCGCCAAGTCGTCAACATTCGATCGACCCTGTAAGGAGCCTCCGAAACATCCTCAAATGCGAGAATAGCACCTGTTAAATCCGGTTGATACGGGGTTCCGAGCAAATGAGTAGCCACCGTCAGATTCGCCGGAAATAGCCTCCCCGAAGCCCTTCCACCACCCCATCCTTTGCCCGACAAGGATGCTAAAGGACGACCTTCTACACAGTCAAAAAGACGATCGACAGACCAATCTGGTTCCGCGCCCAAAGTCGCCAGCAGTGGCCCATGAACGCCCCAAATACCCAATTTATCGTGATTCCAGAGCAAAGCAGTAATGTCCGAAAAGCCGATCAGCCATTTTGGGGAATGGGAATCGGGCATCGGGAATTGGGCATCGGGCATCGGGGATGGGGCATTTTCACTTTCTTGGAGTTTCGCGTTTTCCTGTTGTCCCACTTTCCCTTTTTCCAAAAGTCGAGTGCTGCCGAAACCGCCTCGCACGCATAGAATACCGCGACAATCTGGGTCATTGAGGGCATCTCCCAACTGTCGGACGCGGTTTTCGTCGGAGCCTGCCAGATAGCCCCAGCGATCGTCAAAACCAGGACTTAATTCAACTCGATAGCCACGAGATTTCCAAATTTCCAAACCGCGTTCAAAGTTAGTTAATTCTCGCAGAGTGCCGCTAGGGGAAATAGCCCTGAGCAAATCTCCTGGTTGCAGAAATTTTCGGTTACTCATTTGTTATTTGTTATTTGTTATTGGGAATTGGGAATTGGGAATTGAACATAATTCTGTAGTGGCAGACTTTACCAACAATATAGAGCTATTAGAGCGAGTTTATAAGACAATACGCTTGGCTTAAGACAGATCCTCCCTAACCCCCCTTAAACAGGGGGGGACAAGAAAGCTCTCAAAGGCCCCCTTCTTAAGGGGGATTTAGGGGGATCTCCGGGGCATAAATAGTCTTAAGTGAACCGTATTGGTTTATAAGATGGTTTACGTCCAATATTATTCAAAAGAATCGCCCCTACCAGGCAATGCGATCGACTTTATAGAACTTCAATCAAAGCATCGCCCATCGCCCGACAGCCGACGAGTTTCATGCCTTCGGACATGATATCGCCAGTCCTATAACCTCGATCCAAAACCTCCACAACCGCTTGCTCAATCTTATTCGCAGCTTCCGGCTGATTCAAGCCATAGCGTAGCATCATGGCTGCACTCAAAACTTGAGCGATCGGATTTGCTTTATCTTGTCCAGCGATATCCGGCGCTGAACCGTGCACTGGTTCAAAAACTCCCGGGCCTGTTGCTCCCAAACTAGCAGAAGGGAGCATTCCAATACTACCAGTTAACATTGCCGCCGCATCGGAAAGAATGTCGCCGAATAGATTTCCCGTGACAATTGTATCGAACTGTTTTGGCCAGCGAATTAACTGCATTGCTGCGTTGTCAACGTAGAGGTGAGAAAGTTCGACATCGGGGTATTCTGAAGCAAGGGCAATAATGCGATCGCGCCACAGTTGCGAAACATCCAAAACATTCGCTTTATCAACGGAACAAAGCCTTTTTCCGCGCTTTCTAGCCGTCTCAAAAGCAACGCGCCCGATTCGGTCAATTTCTGATTCGGTATAAGCCATTGTATTGACTCCCCGTTTTTCCCCGGTTTCGGTTTCAAAAATGCCTTTTGGTTTGCCAAAATAAATCCCGCCAGTGAGTTCGCGAATCACCATAATATCCACACCTTCGACAACTTCCCGTTTCAAACTAGAAGCATCAACCAATTGAGGTAAAATAGTCGCTGGACGCAAATTTGCAAACAATCCCAATCCGGCGCGCAGCCCTAATAATCCCGTTTCCGGGCGCTGTTCGCGGGGCAAATTGTCCCACTTGTAACCGCCAATAGCTGCTAATAATATTGCATCGCTATTGCGGCACTTTTCCAAAGTTTCTTCCGGTAGCGGACTGCCTGTGGCGTCAATAGCAGCGCCGCCCATTAAAGCTTCTTGAAATTCAAACCCGATGTCGAATTGTTTGCCAACAAGTTTCAGGACATCTACCGCGACAGCGATAATTTCAGGGCCGATGCCATCTCCTGGTAAAAGAGTGATGCGGTAGTTTTGAGTCATATCGATTTAGAAGTTTTGATTTGAGATTTGAGATTGAGTTGACTGGAATTATTTGGCAATCCAAGACATTCTCACAAGGCTATAATCATATCAGGATAAGCAACCTCAAATTGATTATGACATTCCCCACTTACCCGCCTGCTCAAGCTGAACCGCCTCTCGACCCGCGGCAGAGTTTGCCAACAATGTACGATTTACCTAGCGAAGACCCAAAGGAGCCCGGTTTGCCTGATACATTTCATTTAGACCAGCCGCAACTCTTGGAATTTACGTTTTTCCCACCGGGATGGGATGCGGAGCAAGTATTTACAGCAAGTGACCTAAATTTGTATTACGACGCAACAGAGCCGCGCTGGCACAAACGCCCGGATTGGTTTGCTGCGGTGGGTGTGCCCAGGCTTTATCAAGGGCGCGATATGCGCTTGAGTTATGTAGTTTGGCAAGAACGGGTAAATCCGTTTGTGGTGGTGGAATTGCTGTCGCCGGGAACGGAGGATGAAGATTTGGGGCGGACTGTTCAACAAGCTGGGGAACCGCCGACTAAGTGGCAAGTTTATGAACAAATTTTGCGGATTCCTTACTATTTTGTGTTCAGTCGCTACACGGATGAATTTCGAGCTTTTCATCTCGTAGGTGGCCACTATGAACCAGCAGAATTAATGGATGGACGGTTATTTATTCCTGAGTTGCAGTTGAGTTTAGGTTGGTGGCAAGGCACTTATAAGAGTATGAATCGTTTGTGGCTGCGGTGGTTTACGGCGGAAGGAAGGTTGATTTTGAGTCCGGGTGAAAGGGCGACGGCGGCGGAACGGCAACTGATAGAATATCAACAGCAACTCATAGAATCTCAACAGCGAGAGGAAAGACTGGCGGCGCGGCTGCGGGAGTTAGGTATCGATCCTGAACAGTTGGTTTAATACCAATTTTTTATGAGGCTGCATAGAATCCGATCCCCCCTTAATAAGGGGGGGACAAGATTCCGATCAAAGTCCCCCTTATTAAGGGGGATTTAGGGGGATCGAGATATATGCAACTTCACATTAAATTGGTTTAAGTAGGTTACTATTGGTGTTAACTTAGGGAAATGGAGGATAACAAATATAATAGCATCCCGTCAACTCGACTGAAATTTCAGATAAAATTCTTTACCTTTTTCTGGTTTTAGCTATGGATATTCTCACCAACTTTACTGGCAAGAAAATTCGGCGACAAGATTTTTCTAATGATTGGAACAAAGCTCCAAGACTGGGGAGAGCGAAAATCAATGATAATTTTATTTTGAGTGGTAATCTTGGGGGAACGGACGCCTGTGGAAATTGGGATAGTTCCGATCGCCTTACCTTCATTCTCCTACAACCGCTAACCTTAACTCTTAACCTTGATAGTAACACTATTACCGAAGTAGTCAAATTTGATCTGGCTGGCAATGCTTCGGTTGTTGGTTCCATTGAATACGCCGATCGCCTACAATTACAACTTACTCCTGGTCGCTACGGCTTGAGCTTATTTGTCGAAGGCGATTTGGTCAACTACGCAATTAACGGTAAATTCACGGCTTGACTTTAAAAGGCTTGGCGTGTAAAGCTTTCAACTAACAAAATCTTGGTAACGGGACTCAAACAACTTATCTGAAACCATAGGAAAAACCGAAATCCAGCCATGCCTCACTGAACCGGTTGCCTTTCAACTCCTCGAATCCGCGTCACAAGATTGAAATAAGATAACAAAAGTTCGATCGCACGCACATACAAAAAAATTGGCAAGGAGTCGCGGAGTGACAGAGGGCGAAGGCACACCAACATCAGTACAGATTAACGATCGGGACTATTCTTGGCCTTTTTGGCCGATCGTCCCCATATATCCCTATGGTAAACGACGGACGATCCGCAAGGAAATAGTCAAGGATACAATCTGGACTTTTGACCAAATTCAAGGCATTTTCTATGTAGTTGTCCCGATTCGGATGACAGTAATTAAACTCGAACCCGAAGGCCTTCTCATCTACGCCCCCGTTGCACCTACGCCTGAGTGCATCCGCTTGGTAAACGAGTTAGCAGCCGAACACGGCGAAGTTAAGTATATCCTGCTGACAACCATTTCCGGCATCGAACACAAGGTTTTTGTCGGCCCCTTTGCGAGGTGTTTTCCCAAAGCGCAGGTGTTTGTCGCCCCGCAACAGTGGAGTTTTCCGCTGAATTTGCCGCTGAGTTGGCTGGGTTTGCCGGCTAAACGCACGTCTGTATTTCCCTGCGACAGCAGCAAAACAACGCTTGCGGATCAATTTGATTGGGCGATACTTGGCCCGATCGATCTACGCTTAGGTTGGTTTGCCGAAGTGGCGCTATTTCACAGGCGATCGCGCACACTGATGTTAACAGATGCCGTGGTTTCGATTCCCGAAAATCCGCCCGCGATCGTCCAAATCGACTCGTACCCGCTGTTGTTTCATGCCAAAGACAGCGCCTTGGAGATGGTGGCAGATACTCACGAAAACCGCCGCAAAGGATGGCAGAGAATGGCCCTATTTGCCATGTACTTTCGCCCCAGCGTGCTAGAAGTACCGCCGTGGTCGGGGGTGTTCACCAACGCCCTCATGGCCCCAGAACGTTCTAGAAAAGCTTATTTCGGGTTGTTTCCGTTCAAGTGGAAAACAAATTGGGAGCATTGTTTTGAGGCTTTGCGGGGAGGAGGGCGGTTGTTTGTCGCGCCGATTTTGCAGACATTAATTCTCAACCGCGCGCCAAGGGAAACTCTCGATTGGGCTTCGCGGGTGGCGAGTTGGGATTTTGCCAGAATTATACCTTGTCACTTTGATGGTGCGATCGACTGTAGCCCCCGCGAATTTCGTCAAGCATTCTCCTTTCTCGAAAAACATTCAACTATCAATCTTTTGCCGGATCAGGATTTTAAATTACTTAGGGATATTGATGCAGGTTTAAATAAAATTGGGATTGTACCGCCGGCCAAGGATCAGGTTCCGTAATTTTTGATTTTTCCCCAAAAATTATCCCAAATCAAGAGATTTGTAGTGGCGGGCGATACCGCCCCTACTTATATTATAATAAAAAGTAACTTCTGCACAAAAAAATAATATGCAACCGCAATATTCAACGCAAAATTTGTCTGCCAGTTCGTCTCTAAAATCACCAACGCTGTTTTACCAATGGAAAAATTATCGCTGCGCCTATGATTTTCACAATCCAACTACTGCGACAGAAGATAGCATACCATTGTTATTAATTCATCCTATCGGAGTTGGTTTGTCAAGAGTATTTTGGCAGAGATTTTGCGAAAGTTGGTGCAAAACAGGTAACAGCAATCCGATTTACAATCCCGATCTTTTGGGTTGTGGTGATTGCGAAATGCCCGCTGTGGCTTGCTATCCTGACGATTGGGCCGCACAGTTGCAGTTTTTCTTGGAGACTGTAGTAAAAAAACCTGCGATCGTCATAGTGCAAGGTGCTCTATTATCAGTAGCCTTGGCTTTAGCAAAAATTGACCGAGAAAGCGACTCGAATTTAATTCGGGGGCTAGTGTTAGCCGGGCCTCCGGCTTGGGCTGTAATGAACAAACATTCTACTGAAAGACAGCAAAGAATTGTCTGGAATTTGTTAGATTCTCCCTTGGGAAATGCTTTTTACCGCTACGCCAGACGTGCTGAATTTTTGCGTTCTTTTTCAATCAAACAACTGTTTGGGGATGCGGCGAAAGTTGACAGCGAATGGTTGGATGCTTTGCAGGCTGGGGCGGCTAACCCTGACAGCCGTCATGCGGTTTTCTCGTTTTTAGCGGGGTTTTGGCGGCAGGATTATAGTAGCACGATTCAAAAGTTCGATCGACCTACACTGATTGTCATGGGAGAACAAGCATCAAGTATCAGTCAAGCTGGTAAGGAAGAAAAACCGGAGGAAAGATTAGCGCAATATTTAGCTAATTTTCCTAATGCTGAGGGTTTATTAATGCCGGGGCGGAATGTTTTGCCTTAT
>JAJAYT010000584.1 GCA_026786085.1 Microcoleus sp. CAN_BIN18
ACTTAGGGCAATGTGGACGGATATTGAAGTGGTGGAAATCACTCCGCAGCAGCAATGGCACACCAATAATCCTGAGATTATTCGAGAGTCAAAAGCTAAGTACGATATCAAGCGCCCCGTTCTATCATTTCGTCCAAAACCAGAAATTCTGGAATGGCTGGAGAAGGAACGATTGCCAGATGAAACGGATGCACAATTGCTCAACCGGAAGTTGGGAAAGTTAATGAAGTTGGAAGAATAATCAGGAGGAGATTGTGGGGATTGAAACAATTAAGGCAACATTGCTATCAGAAATCGAACAATTAGAGGAATCGTTGCAGATAATTACGCGCCGGCTCAAAGAAGGCAAGGCAATAGGTTCGCACACGAATGTGGATGCGTCCAAAATCAATAACTTGATTGGTAAATATCAATTGTTGATGGCGATGTCCAAGGAAGTAACCGAAGTAACCGAACAAATTAACCGATGAACAATCTAACTGAAACTACCGACATAGAGCAATTCAAAGGATACTTGCAAGACTTAGTTGCTGTGATGAAAAAAGTACCAGGCAAAACCGATTGGAAGTACCGGGGTTTTGAGGAATTGGTGTTAGAGTGCGGAAGGGTGATGGAACCCAAACCACTCCCCAAAATCATCAAACAAGGTCAACCGAGACTTTGTTACGCCAACTGCAAGGAATTAGCCTTAAAAAACCACAACCTCACTTATGTCGAAGGTTATGCAATGGCGCAAGGTGTATCTATCCCGCTGCAACACGCTTGGCTGCTCGATACCGATGGATACGTTATTGAACCGACTTGGGAACCTCCCGGCTGTTGTTATTTGGGCATTCCCCTGGCTACGGCGTGGATAAAATTAATTTGGAATTCCCGAAAGCAGAAGAAATGCACCGATGAACTGAGCATTTTGCAGGGGAATTATCTCGAAGATTTTTCGATTTTCAAACAAGGATTCCCGGTTGATGCTCTTATCTAATATCGACTTGAAGCCATGAATATCACAGACGCAGCTAAAGAATTTGCGATCGCCAAACACGCTCATCAAAAGTACGGCGATCGTCCTTACTCATACCATCTAGCTCAAGTATCTCAAGTGCTCAAAGAGTTCGGGTATCTAGGCGATGAAGCAATTGCAGCAGCAGCCTGGTTGCACGATACTGTAGAGGACACTGAGGCTACTTACGAAGAATTGGTGTCTGAGTTTGGTGTAGAGATTAGCGATATTGTGTTTGCTGTAACCAGTGAACCTGGAGAAAACCGAGTCGATCGCTTTCGCAAAACCGCACCAAAGATTCAATCCAACCAAAAAGCTTTGATTGTTAAACTGGCTGATAGAATTTCTAACACCGAAGCCAGTCTCCAAAACAATCCCAAGCTCTATAAAATGTACCTCAAAGAGTTTCCGCTATTCAAAGAACTCCTGTACAATCGGCAGGATGTCGAGCTAATGCCGATGTGGAATCGATTGGATAACTCGCACCAATAAACCCGATATAACAGGAATTTTATCGTGAATAATGTAACTGAAACTATCTCAGGAGCGCAGATAAAACAATACTTACAAGCTGTAGTTGCTGCAATAGAAGCACCGCCGACTAGAGCGTATTGGAAGTACCAAAGGTATGAAGAATTAGTCTTAGACTACGGCTTCATTATGGAGCCTCAGCCACTGCCAAAAACGATCGATCCCGGCGCACCTCAGTTTTCTTATTGGAATTGCCAGCAATTAGTATTGGCTTCGGACAGCCTCACCTACGCCGAAGGATACGCTCTTCATGCCGATGTCGGATTTCCGATTAGCCACGCTTGGTTGCTCACACCCGACGGACACGCCATCGACCCGACTTGGGATTCTCCCGGTTGCTATTTTGGAGTTCCGCTTGCTACAGCATGGGTGGAGTCTGTTTTAGAGGCGCGTAATCGCATTGATAATCTCAGCATTTTTGATGGCAACTACATCGAGCGATTTTCCCTGCTCAAAGATGGATTGCCGGTTGATGCTTTTGCTAACTTGCTGCGGTGAATTGAACTAAACGCTGCGGGTTATCTATCGCTTGCACCGTTTTTTTGATGGTTCCATAACAATTGTACGAGCAGTTGCAGGTGTTCGAGTTCGGGCTCGAAGCCACAACCTGCTTCCCAAGCTTCGGTTAAAGCTGTCCATTCTTCGGGAGTATCGGGTTTTTGGCGCATAAGGGCGATGAAGTTGGTTGTGGTGCGCGCTTTGGCTGGGTCAATCCCCGATTTTACCAGTTGCAGTTCAAACGAGGGAAGGCTGCTGTTGGCTAGGATGTCGGTGTAGTCGGTGTCTAATAAATCCAGTGCTTCGATGGGCGAGTCGGTCATTTTTCTGCATTTCATATTTCTTAGTGCCTATCTCACCATCATTTCACGCTTGTCTCACTCTTGAGCGATCGCCAAGTTAAAGCACACAAAATACGCAGCAGCAGAAACTCGCTTGACGATCGCACACTCTCAGCGACTCCCAAGTTTTTTAGTTTGTGTGACCCCTGGGCTTATGGCCGCTGGCGAGGAAACTTGAGAAGCAACGGCTGCACAACTCTTGTTAAGTTTGCTAGATTTGGGAGTAGTTTAAAAAATCAACTCTATGGATTCACTA
>JAJAYT010000585.1 GCA_026786085.1 Microcoleus sp. CAN_BIN18
CAAATGACAAGCATCCTGATAAACAATCGTCAAATCTCCGTCAACCAAAGGATTGAGTTGCGCCGTAATTCCCGCACTTGCCAAAAACTCTTGCACGTCTTTCACATTAGCAGCAAATGCTTCTGCTTTTTCCCGATATTCCGGGTCATCTGCTAGAATGTGACCGTATTCTTTCAAAGTATGACCGCACCCAGCAGCGTTGATAATCACAACATCAACGCCCGTATTTTCAAAGCTATCAATCATTTGTCTCGCCAAAGCTTTGGCCTGTTCGGCTTGTCCTTGGTGTTCCGGCAAAGCAGCACAGCATCCCTGACTTTTCGGAATCACAACCTCGCAGCCGTTAGCCGTCAAAACACGCACCGTAGCCTCATTAACTGGCGAGAATAACAACCTCTGCACGCAGCCTAAAATCACGCCGACTCGATAGCGTTTCTCCCCTTGTGCGGGAATAACTTCAGGCAAATTATCCCGAAAAGAATCAACTGTTACCTCTGGCAAAATTGATTCCATCGCCGCCAAACGGGGAAATACTTTTTTCAGCAAACCTGTTTTGCGGACAAGTTTTGGCAGACCTAATTTTTGATAAATAAACAGAGGAACGAGTAAAGGCCGCAATCTGTGAGGATAAGGGAAGAGATTAAAAATCAGAGTGCGAATTACATTGTCAGAAAAAGTGCGTTTTTGATTTCGGGTAACTTGGTGGCGAGTTGCGGAAATTAACTTGTCGTATTGAACACCAGAAGGACAAGTTGTCACGCAGGCCAAACAGCCCAAACAAGTATCGAAATGCTGCGAAGTTACTTCGTTTAAAGGTGCCTCACCTTCGTTAATTGCATCCATTAAGTAAATGCGGCCTCTGGGCGAATCCATTTCTTTGCCAAGTACGCGATAACTCGGACAAGTTGATAAGCAAAAGCCGCAGTGCACGCAAGAATCGATTAATTTTGGATCGGGCGGGTTGTTCGCGTCAAAACCGGGAATTTCGAGAGTCTGCAAGTGAGGATTTTGGGCTAAAAAATTGCTTTCTTTAGCGGGCTTTAAATCTTCGCTGGGAATTTGAGATGTTTCTGAAGTTTGCATATTTGAAGGAAGAAGGAAGAAGGAAGAAGGAAGAAGGAAGAGGGAATAAAGAGAGAAAAAGTAATCAAATGGGTGCTTAAATCAAGAAAGTTCTAACTTTTAGGGATGTTTCTAGATAGAAAACCTACATCCGTCAATCGAACACAAACTCTTCTATTATTTTCTTCTCTTTTCTTCCTTCGCGCTCTTTGCGCCTTCGCGGTTCGTTAAAAAAAGAATCTGATTCACACTAGAAAACGATCGCAATTCAAGATATTTTCCGGGTCAAACTGCTGCTTAATCCGGCGCATGACATCGATCGCACTTCCAGTATAGCCCCAAACATCTAACTCTTGCTTGATGTCAGCAGGCGCTACCAAAACAGTCAGAAAACCGCCTTTAGCTTCGCACCCCCTGCGTACCTGCAACAGCGTATCCGCAGTCGCAGCCTCAAACCGCAAAACCCCCAAACCGCTGCCGGCATGAATCAAAGCATCCTGTACCGGCAATTCGTTAATTGCCTTTACCGCTGCCGACGGTCTGATGCCTATTTTGCAAATAATTGCCGAATTTGTGCTAGAATCCCATACTGTTTCTGGTAATCTCTCCCATAACTGATGCTCATCATTCTCGCCGCAGTTAGTACCTTGCAAACCCAACTTTTCGGCAACTTCCAGCAAGCGCCCAGATTGTTGTTTAACGCTTTCGGCTATGCTTTGAAACCTCACCACTAATCCCGAACCTTTACCTAAACTCAGTTTTTCTACTAATTGCGGTGACAGCAAATCAACGGCAGTCGGTGTCAGGGCAGAAGATAATAGGATTTGAGTGGCTTCAGCTAAAGCATTAGTTTCTCCTGTCAGTATGACAGTTCCCGATGATTCTGGCAGCGGATAAACTCGGAAAGTTACTTGACTGATGATGCCTAATGTGCCGTAAGCACCGGTAAACAGTTTCATCAAGTCGTAACCGGCGACATTTTTCACAACTCGACCTCCGGCTTTAGCAATTTTACCGTCCGATCGCACAAAGGTGATTCCCAACAGCAAATCGCGCACGCCCCGATAGCGGTGGCGCAGGGAACCCGAATCAGCCGTAGCGATAATGCCGCCCAAAGTTGCCTGTTGTGAATATGCTGGATCGATCGGCAAAAATTGACCGGCTTTACCTAAAATTTCCTGCAAATCCGCAAACATCATTCCCGCTTCCGCAGTCACGGTTAAATCGCCCACAGCGTGTTCTACAAGCTTGTTCAGGCGCGCCGTACTGACTGCAATATTAACTCCCTTAACTAAACCGCCCCAATCGAGCTTGCTGCCGCTTCCGCAAGGCAAGACGGCGCAGCGATTTTGTCGAGCCCAAGCAATGACGGCCGCGAGTTCTGCTTGAGTATGGGGGTAAACGGTACAGGCGATTGAAGTGCCAGGGGCAACTGCTTTTTCTACCCGTTCTTGCCAAAAAGCCTCTGTATCTTGCTGCTGACAGATGCCAGAAGTGCCGACAATACTTTCTAATTCTTGTGTGCTAATGTAAGTTTCGGTATAAAAAGATTTCATGAAGGTTATCAGACACCCGGTAAAAAAATAATTACAACACTGCCTAAAACCATTAAATATTAATACGGGCCCGATATTCAAAACATGAACAAACAAATGTCTCAAAACCGACTTTCTGTAGGAATTATCGGTCTCAACGAAGTGATTGACGGCGGGCTGGTTCCTCAGCGCTCTTATCTGGTACGCGGCGGCCCCGGTACTGGCAAGACTACTCTGGGCTTTCACTTTTTGGCGGCAGGTATTGCTCTGGGAGAAACGCCCCTATTCATTACTTTAGGAGAACCGGAAGCGCAATTGCGCGCCAATGCCGAAAGTCTCGGTTTTGACATGGAGGCGATGGCGTTCCTGGATTTGAGCCCTTCTTCAGAATTTTTTACCGAAGTTCAAACCTACGACATTTTCTCGCCGTCGGAAGTTGAGCGAGAACCGACTACACAAAAGATTATCGAGCGAGTCAAAGCTGTCAAGCCGCAACGGGTGTTTTTGGATGCAATCACCCAATTTCGCTACTTAGCTACGGATGAGTTTCAGTTTCGCAAGCAAGTTCTGTCTTTTCTGCGGTTTTTGGTGGAAGGGGGAGCGACGGTTGTTTTCACTTCAGAAGGCACATTAAATGCTCCCGATGACGATTTGCAATTCATCAGCGACGGAGTAATTTATTTGGAATTGCGGCCGGAAGGGCGCAGTCTCTCTGTCACCAAGCTGCGCGGTTCTAACTTCCGCGACGGCCGCCATTCGCTGCGCCTGAGCCAGACTGGGATGGAGGTGTTTCCGCGGCTGCTTCCAGGCGACTACAAGCAGGATTTTGTGGCGGAACCGATTTCTGCTGGGGTTCCTGAAATGGATGAACTGCTGCACGGGGGACTGGAACGGGGGACTGTGACGGTGATTACTGGGCCTAGCGGCGTGGGTAAGACGACGGTGGGGATTCAGTTTATGAAGGAGGCGGCGGGAAGGGGGGAGCGATCGGTAGTTTACATTTTTGAGGAGTCGATTTCTACTCTGCTGCGCCGCTGCGAATCAGTTAACATCCCGGTTGGGGCGATGATGGCGCAAGGAAGTCTTTCGGTGATACCTGTGGAACCGTTGCTGTATTCGCCGGATCAGTTTGCGGGTATGGTACGCCATGAGGTGGAACAGCAAAAGACGCGGATTGTGATGATTGACAGTATTTCTGGCTATCAGCTTTCGATGCGGGGACAAGATTTGGTGAACAACTTGCACGCTTTGTGCAAGTATCTCAAGAATATGGGAGTTACGGTGATCTTGATTAATGGGGTAGAAACCATTAGCGGAGATTTTCGGCTGACCGAGCTCGGGATTAGCTATTTGGCGGATAATCTGATGTTTATTCGCTATCTGGAACGCCAATTGCATAATAGAACAGAAATCCGCAAGGCGATCGGCGTAATTAAAAAACGAGTCAGCAATTTCGAGAAAACTATGCGAGAACTCGATATTACTCGCTACGGCATCAAAGTCAGCAAACCGATACGGGGGCTGCGCGGCATTTTGGGTTCCGCACCGGTGTGGATTGAGGGGGAACCGGATGAAGATTGAATCGGAGTTGTGCTGTTTTTGGTCAATTGCAGCTAATTTTGGAGTTGTGAATCTACTAATCAGTAGCGCGCACCGTGCCACCAATAGCTTAATTTCTGGAAAAGTTAAATCTCTTGGTAAAATTGTGTATTTTCGGACTTTGACAGCACTTACGCACGGGGGCTAGAAACCCGGTTTCTACGAAAAATTTGCGTTTATTGACGAGAAATTTAGGAAGAAACCGGGTTTCTGAGGTCGCAACTTTTAAAATATCGCCGAAAAGTAAGCTAATACCAGTAAAACAATCCAAATTTATGCTCCTGCTCCAAACCCATATATAATCAGTCAGTCCCAATTCTCAAATCTCAAATTTAAAATTTAAAATCTCAAATTTAAAATCTCAAATCTCAAATCTCAAATCTCAAATTGTATAAGCCGTATTCAGAGGACGCCGATCGATGACTGGCAACTCAATAATTTTAGCGGTAGACCGCAATCAGCGAAATCTGGAACTCCTAGCCCAATTCCTCAATAAAGAAGGATACCAGGCGCTCGGGGCTTCTAGCTTTGAAGAGGTGGCACAGGCGATCGGCGAGCCTGCTAGGATCGGGATGGCTTTAGTAGATATTTCTGGTTTCGATCGCCGGATTTGGGACTGCTGCGAACAACTGCGAAATCACCAAATCCCTTTTCTGATACTTTCGCCCAAACAAAGCGCGGCGATTCAGCACGAAAGCCTCTCCCGCGGAGCTCGGAGTATGCTGGTAAAACCTTTGATAGTTAGAGATTTGCTGTCCATTGTTCACAGCTTGCTAGGAGAACCTGCGTGAGTCAAATTTTATTGCTTGTCGAACAGAAAGAAAATCGCCGCTTATTATTAGAATGGCTGGCAGTTTACTATGAAGTATTGCTGCCCAACTCCACCGAAAATATAGATGAGCTTTTACCATTTAATCAATCTTTCGATCTGGGGATAGTTGACGGTCTTGCCCTGAAACGGCACTGGCAATGGATCGCAGCCAAAAAACAGGCAGAAGACCCGCTATGCTTGCCTTTTCTATTGATTACATCTCGCTCGGATGTGGGGATGGCAACGCGATTTATTTGGCAAACTATTGACGATTTAATTACGGCTCCGATCGAGAAGATAGAGTTGCAAGCGCGGGTGGAGATTTTGCTGCGATCGCGCCAGTTGTCTTTAACTCTCAAATTGTCTCACGATCAACTCGATCGCAGCTTGCAAACAGCAAAAGAACTCAACGATCTGAAAACATCTTTGCTGTACATGATTGCCCACGACGTTCGCAATCCTTTGAACTTCATCATCGGCACTACACAAGTTCTTTCCAGGTACAAATCGAAATTATCTGATGATAGAACACAAGAAATGCTTGACAAAACTCAAGTTGCAGCAAAAAGCATCGATCAGTTATTAGATGACGTTCTGCTTCTGGGCAGGGCTGAGTCAGGAAAAATAGCGTTTTGCTTGCTACCCCTAGACTTAACAAAGTTTTGTAATGAGTTGGTAGGGGAATTTCAGAGCAGCCTGAAGTTGAAGCCTCAAACTGATCCTGTGACGCTGATTTTTGTGAATCACAGTCCATCGGCGATGGCGTGTTTGGAGGCCAGCTTGCTGCGGCGCATTCTCAGCAATTTGCTGTCAAATGCGATTAAGTATTCTCTCCCAAATACCCAAGTAGTTTTTGAATTAAAAGTTACTGAAACTGAGGTTATTTTTTCCGTACAGGATGCCGGAATTGGCATACCTTTAGCAGACCAAGAACGGCTGTTTGATTCGTTTTACCGGGCGAAAAATGTCGGTGGAATTCCCGGTAGTGGACTGGGGCTGAGCATTGTTAAAAAGTGCGTGGACTTGCACGGCGGCGAAATTACTTTGAGCAGTGAAGAAGGTGTCGGGAGTAAGTTTACGGTAACGTTGCCGATCGCCAAACTTGAAGAAGAGCAACTGTCGCCTGTAACGCCTTAAACTAGATGCAGGCATTATCTTGGGATATTCAGTATGGAACTCGCAGATGTAATGGCACTCGTCCATCCGGCGATCGCAGTGGCGGTAGTTTTCCCGATTATTGGTACTGTGGTGAATGCAGCGTGGCAAACTCGCCAGCGCAGGCTACAAACCGCCGATGGTGGCAAAAGTAAAATTCCGCCGGTTGTGGGCCCAGAGCATTTGAAGTTGGGCCGGTTGCTGACTGGGGCGATCTTCGGAATTACGTTAATTGCTCTGGCTTACTCTATTTATTTTAAAAGTATTTTGGAAAAAAATCTGTGGGGCAAATCCCCCAGTCAAGTAGTTTTCATTGCACTGATGTTTGCCGCGACAATTGCTTCTCTGGTATTTTTGTATCAAGCAAGACTGCAACTTTGGCGGGGAGTTTTTGCGACTTTGACTGGTGTGGGTTTGGTGGTTTTGGGATTCCAAGACGGGATTTTTCGCAGGGATGACGAATGGCTGGTTTCTCATTTTTATTACGGGATTGCGGCGGCGCTGTTGATGGTTTTTTCCCTGGCAATTGCGCCGGAAATTTATCAGGATCGATCGCACCGCTGGCGGAAAATCCACACTGCTTTAAACTGCATCGCCCTGCTGCTATTTCTCGGTCAAGGTGTGACGGGTTCTCGCGATTTGTTGGAAATTCCTTTGAGCTGGCAAAAAGAACATCTTTATCGGTGCGATTTTAAATATAAAACTTGTCCGAAACCTGCTCAATCACAAATTTTTGCTCCTGCAATTAATTAGAAGATTGTTCGGTAACGGAATAATTGGTTTGTAGTGAGGACTTTAGTCCTCTGATGAAAGATGAGGACTTGCATTCCGAACGCTCGAACATTTTGTAGGACTGCAATCAAAGTTCTAGAGGAGCAACGGCGTTTAATAATTCTTCTAGGATAAATCTGAGCAAAGATTGAGTTGCTAATACTAAACCTAATCTGGCTTGGGCGAGTTTTGGTGTTTCTGTTTTAACTTCGCCCCAAATCCGACATTGACTGTAAAAAGTCTGAAATGCTTGGCTTAAACTATTGGCTATTGTTAGATAATTGACTGGTTTTTCGTGGCGGAAATTCCCAAAAATCGGAGCTAAATTATCTAACACTGTGATTAGTTGCGAAATTAAATTGCGTTCTGCTGGATGTACTAACCGCAGTCGATCGCCCTCATCAACCCAGGGGATGGGATTTGGGGCTGTCAGCGACCAAATTTGCGGTGCTGTAGCGACATCCGGCTGCGCGATCGAAATTAGGCGATCGCGGTGGGCCATTCGCAGCAGGGAACAGCAGCGCGCGTGGCTGTACTGAATCGGAAACAGTCGATCGGCACACACAACAGGAGATAATATCTGAGATTCTGGAATTGGCAGCTTCGTTTGAGCTAAACGCTGCAACCAGAAGGCTAAACCAGCATCAGTGAGCTCAAACTCGATAATTCCCGCCGCCGTGACTTTAACGGTGAAATTTGGGCAACACAGCGGTTCGAGAGTTTCGACCAACTGTGCCGCGATCGCCTGCGGTGTCTGCTGCCAAGTTTTAGCCCATTTGAGGGCGATCGCCGACACGTACAGCACCCGTGCGCGATTTTTACCCCGATTTAACGGAAATACTGCACCATTCTCCAGAACAGGCATCTTGCCTGTTCCACAATCAAATTCAGTCTTTGTGGAACAGGCATCTTGCCTGTTGCTAATGCTGTGGAACATTGAAAGCAAGAAACACTTGACTGAAACTTCGGGGCACTGGGAGATGTTTTGTGTATCCATATTGGCCGAGCCTGCGGTAACAGCGATAGTCGAGTGTTACCACTTGCATTGTTCTGGTACGTTAAACTGCTGATGTCAGAGAAGGTCGATCGACTTTTCGGGGCGGGACGACATCGAAGTAATCGGCTTTACAGCGATTTTTGGGCTAAATATATAAAATTTAAGACAAACTGTTTACTGAACTCTACCATTTTGATGTATTTTTTGCTACATTGAATTTTCCGGTAAAACTGAGAAGAGTCTGCACAGTTCAGCAGCGTGCAAGCTCGATCGGGGTTGGTTATCTCACTTTGTATCGCACTGCTGGCAGAAGCTGTTTTTTCTCACCGATCAAATATATCCCAGAGCCTCACCTATGCAATCAACTTCCACACCTCTAGAAACTATCGATCGACCTTTTATCACTTGGCAGCGGATTATCGACTGGGCCCAGGAACATTACCGCTGCCGGACTTTTAGCAAAGACGAGAAGATTCCAGCCAGACCAGGACTGCTGTATTTAGTCCAGAAAGGTGCTGTACGGCTCGTAGGCAGCGCTCAAGTTAGCGCCGCGACGACGGCGAAGTCGAAATCCGCTGACAAAACGACAGAAGAAGCTTTTTTGGGCTTCGTCGGCGCCGGTCAGCCCTTTGAACTGGTTGCTCAGTCTCCATTTTCACTCCAAGCTTACGCCCACGCCGATCAAACTCACGTAGTGTGGATGTACTGGCACGACTTGGATAATTGGCCTCACTTCCGCAGGGAAATTTTGGATGCGTTTCGCTACCAGCACCAGCGGAAACTACTCTGGCTAAGCACTTTGGGACAGCGCCGGACGATCGACCGACTGCTGGGATTTCTCACTTTGTTGATCGAAGAGTTCGGCGAACCTTACGTAGGTGAGGGAGAACCCGATGTGGTTCGGGGCTACCGACTGCCCTGGACATTGACTCACGCTCAAATTGGTAGTGCGATCGGCTCAACGCGGGTGACGGTGACGCGGCTGATGGGCAAATTGCGATCGAAAGGTTTGATTAATACTGAGGATGACAATTTAATCTGTTTGCCTGCTAAGGCTACCCCCCAAAAAACCAAAAATCAAAAGCAGGAAATAGAAGATTCCCTCGACGACGAAGATTCCCTCGACGACGAAGATTTTCTGGAATAATCTGTATGAAATCCTACCGGCGACCAAAAAACAGCGCGTAGCTATTAATTTTTGGCTGTCGCGGTGTCGGTCTTTCGATCGTGTACGATGAATTCTATAAACTTTTCCCGTTCTCCAAGGGTGCTCCTCGACAATGACCGACGAAAAATCTCCCATCCCAAACAATCACAAACGGATAGTATTCTGCGACTTTGATGGCACTATAACCGTTGAAGAAACTTTTGTGGCAATGCTCAAGCATTTCGCACCGGAACTGTCGTCTCAACTGATGCCTGAAATGTACGCTAGAAGGCTGAGTTTGCGATCGGGAGTGCGGCAGTTACTAGAGTCTATTCCCTCGGAATGTTACGGGGAAATTGTGGAATTTTCTCGGGGAAAGTTGATGCGGCCGGGATTGGTGGAATTGCTCGATTTTTTGGACGCTCAAAGGGTGGATTTTGTGATAGTTTCTGGCGGACTGCGGATCATGGTAGAAGCAGTGATGGGCGATTTGACTGAACGGGCGATCGCCCTGTATGCTGTGGAATTGGACGCGACAGGCCCTTGTTTGCAAGTAAATGCGGAATTTGAAGGGGATACAGAACTGGTGTCTAAGGTGCGGGTGATGGGGCTGCACCCGGCTTCTGAACAGGTGGCGATCGGAGATTCGCTGACGGACTTTAACATGGCTGGGCAGGCTTCGTCTGTGTTTGCGCGCGATCGGCTTGCCGACTATCTAGACGAACAGCAAAAGCCTTATACTAAGTGGGATAATTTTTTTGACGTGTTGGAAAACTTGTCCCAAAAATGGAATTGAAACTATAGCCTTTTTCAGGTAAGGTGCGCATTGCGCACCTACATTTAGATATGCCAGCGCAATTGGAATCAACCTAAAAACAGATAAAAAACTGAGGATTTGGAAAGAATGAATGGCGATTTGAGAACGGATTTAATTGCAGCAGCCAAACATTTTTACGATCGCGGTTGGATGCTTGGGACTGCTGGCAATCTTTCAGCCCGCTTACCAGACGGCAGTTTTTGGATTACTGCTAGCGGCCGCGCCAAAGGGCAATTAACTGCTTCAGATTTTATCAGAATGAACTTAGACGGCGGTATTGTCGAGCAACCTGTTCCCGACAGCCGCCCTTCCGCCGAAACCAGCATTCATGTAGCAATTTACAATTGTTTTCCCGACGCTAAAGCTTGCTATCACGTACACTCGATCGAGGCAAATTTAGTTTCTCGGCTGGTAGCAGGAGACGTAGTGCCTTTACCCGCGATCGAAATGCTGAAAGGTTTGGGGGTGTGGGAGGAAAACCCGCAGGTATCAATACCCCTTTTCCCAAATTATTTAGAAGTGCCTAAGATAGCCAAGGAAATTTGCCAATTCTTCACCAATTCTTCCCCCTCTGTACCCGCTTTGTTAATCCGCGATCACGGCATCACAGTCTGGGCCGACTCGCCAGCCGCCGCCTACAACTACGTAGAAATCGTAGAATACATTTTTCGCTACACGATCGCAGCCAGTCAATTAAATTTAGATTTGAGATGTTAGATTTTAAATCTGGACATTCCAGGACGCAAAACCTAATTATGTAGAGTTCCATGCACACCGCACCTTACCGCTATTACTATGCAATACTTCGGACATTTTTTGATTACCAACCGTAGAATCAGGGTGTAAAGGCGATTCGGCAATCGAGTTAATTTCCGGTAAATCAAGGGTTTCAGACTACGAACTAAAAACTGTCCGGACTATTGACTATGTAGACTGTAGGAAACAAGCAAACATCGAAAAGAGGCAACAATTATGGCTAAATATACCAGGATTTTATCCATAGATGGAGGCGGAATTAGAGGAATAATTCCCGCGCAAGTTGGAGTTAGCATTGAGTTAAAACTGCAACAAAAAAGCGGTAATCCAGATGCGAAAATAGCTGACTATTTTGATTTGATCGCCGGCACAAGTGCGGGAGGCATTTTAACTTGCATCTATTTATATCCCGATCCAGAAAATCCCAGCAGGCCTCGGTGGTCTGCCGAAGACGCTGTTAATTTTTCGATCAAAAGCGGCCGTGATGTTTTTCAGAGTTCATTTTGGCAAACACTCAAATCTCTAGACGGTTTGGTAGATGAGAAATATCCGAGCGAGCGCTTAGAAAAATTCCTTTTGGAAAATTTTCGAGATGCCAAACTCAGCGAACTGCTGAAACCTTGTTTGATTTCTAGTTACGATATCGAAAGGAGAAAAGCGCACTTTTTTAATCAAATAGATGCTAAAGAAGATCCCGCAGAAGAGTATTTTATCAGAGACATCGCCAGAGCCACATCTGCCGCTCCCTCTTACTTTGAAGTTCCCAAAATCTACTCTTTGACAAACGAATCCTACGCTTTAATTGATGGGGGAGTATTCGCAAACAATCCAGCACTTTGTGCCTATGCGGAAGTTAGAAGTAAATTGAGAATTCCCGACGAACGCCCCGACAGAGGCCCAACAGCAAAAGATATGGTAATTTTATCGCTGGGGACGGGAGAAGCTCAGAAAAAATTCCCCTACGAAGAAGTGAAAAATTGGGGTCAAGTTGAGTGGGTTGAACCTTTAATTAATATCATGATGACAGGAGTTGCTGAAACTGTAAATTATCAAATGCTCCAAATTTTTGATGCGATTGAAAAACCCAATCAATATTTGAGAATTAGCCCAGATTTGAGCCACGAAGTACCCCTGCCGATTGATGATGCCTCGGAAGAGAAAATATCGGAACTGGTTAGAATTGGCAAGGATCAAGCCGAAAAGCATAATGAAGAGTTGGATAAGTTAGTCGATTTGTTGCTTGCTTAGTAATCAGTCATATTGTAGGGTGGGTTGGGCGCGGCGATTAACTTAAGTCACCAATAAATCTCAAACCGCGCCTAACCCACCAATCGCTCCCTTTGGCCGACTAAAAATATATGTTGACAAATTGTGCAATAATTGCTGTAGAATTAGCTAAATCTATATTTAGCAATGCTTCGCCCTGTTTGTAATTAATTGCGAGCCGTCAGTAATTGGTTAAAAAATACCAAAAGCGCGATCGACATTTAGATGAAACCTTCAATAACAGGTGGTTTCAGCGGTTTTTAGTCACCCTGTTCCTGGGCGGGCAAGTTTTGCTGCGCGTACTCACCGGCAAAATTGACCGCCGCAAAATCATGGAACATTTAGTCACAGTAGGCTTGGATTCTTTGCGTTCCGTGCTGCTAATAGCCTTTTTTGCGGGCATGATTTTTACCTTTCAATCGGCCAGAGAATTGGTTCGCTTTGGGGCAGTTGGGGCGGTGGGAGGTGCTTTTGCTGTGGCATTTTGCGGCGAATTAGCACCACTTTTAACGGCGGGCGTGGTGGCGGGACAAGTAGGTTCGGCCTTTGCGGCGGAGATAGGAGAAATGCAGGTGACGGAACAAATAGATGCCCTGTATATGTTGAGAACAAATCCGGTTGATTATTTAGTAGTGCCGAGGGTGATAGCTTGCTGCATCATGCTGCCGATTTTAACAATTTTTGCGGTAGCGGTGGGGATTTTGGGCGGGCTGTTTGTGGCGGTTAATTTTTATGATTTGGAACCGTCGGTATTTTTGGAATCGGTGCGGACTTTTTTGGGGCCTTGGGATTTAGTAACTGTGGCGATTAAGAGTTTTATTTTTGGGTTAATAATTGCCCTTGTCGGTTGCGGTTGGGGGTTAACAACGGCGGGCGGAGGGAAAGGGGTAGGTCAAGCTGCAACGGCGGCGGTGGTGACTTCTTGGGTGTTTATTTTTATGGCGGATTTCTTTTTATCGCTGTTGATGTTTCATGAGTTGGGGATTACGAGAAGTTGAGGTTAATTGATTTGGGTTCGTAGTGAGGACTTTAGTCCTTCTTCATACCTAAAAAAAGGACTAAAGTCCTTGCGACAAACCCGCATTGCTCACTCTACATAAATTAAGTTCGCAGTCAGGACTTTAGTCCTTATTCATACCTAAAGAGAGGACTAAAGTCCTTACTACAAACCTGCTTTGCTCACCCTACATAAATTAAGTTCGTAGTGAGGACTTTAGTCCTTCTTCATGGCGAAGGAATATAAGGAGGATGATAAACTCTAATTTCCTTAATAGGAACTGTCCCGTTTGCTTCGGGGATGATTTCGAGGATGTGTTTGGAATTGCTTAAATTCTGAGCTAATGTTGTCGGATACTCGCGGCTTGAATCTGCAATTTGCGGCGGAATGTAGAAATCAACAAACATTGGTTTTACCTGCCATGTAATCTCAAAGCCTTTTGGTGTTAGCTGTTTGGAATAGTCATAGGAATTTTGCAGCCACCAGTTTCTCGGTTCAATCGCGATGCGGCCAGATTTTGAAACGAACATTTTGTCGTTTGTACCACTGCCGTCAAAACCTGTTTTAGAACCTATAACGTCAAATTTAAACTTGCTGGAGTCGCTGTTAATTTCGGTAATTACGGCTTTCCAATCTTCGACGATTAGCGGTTTTTGACTAGATATTTGGATGATAGCTGGCCAGCCGACACCAACAGCAACGCTGGGTCTGGTGATACTATAAAGTTCAGGAAATGCTGAGGGTTTTTTGCCGTCGATCGCAATTCTAGCAGAAATTGCCTTGCCGCTGAAGGTGCGATCGGCGATCGCATCTACTCTATTCCCTTCAAACTCTAGAACCAACTTACCATCTTGCCATTTAACATCGGTGCCAACTGTATAGGTTTTGACTAAATCCTGCGGCGCTTGAGGAGAACTTGGGTTGTATCGCAGGTGCGGTTTAATCAAAGCAGCTAGCAGAAAATTTCCCCACTCGTTGAGGTGAATGCTGTCGCTCAATAGCTGTTTTGGTTGCAAGCGATTGTCTTGCAAATACCTGCGCCAAGGTTCGCGAATTTCCGCGATTTCGCAGCCGTATTTATCTGCCAATTCTGGCAGCCATTTAGTAGAATGAGTGTTGTGCCATTCATATCCTTTGACTTCATCTGGATTGTCGCTGTTGTTACCTGCGGGCAACCAGTTTATGTGGTCAGAATGCAAGAGTATTTCGCTAGCAGTGCGGCTGCGGACATTGGCAATTATCGCTTCGTAATCTTCATCACCTCCGTAGACATGAAAAATTAGCAAGTCTGGATAAAAAGGATATAAATCATGTTCGCTGGGACGGATTAAAATTGGGGCAGCAAATCCTCCCAGCGCGCGATTTTCAATAATCAAATCTGCATAGGGAAATCGCTGTTTCAAATCCTGCGCTACATCTTTCCACCAATCTTGCTGAGTGATGGATTGACCATAGAATAGGATGCGCACTTTTCGGCGTTCTGTGGGAGTGCTAGACGCGAGTAGCCCCATTGTCCTTTGAATCCTTGCTCCAAAATTAGCATTATTTACAATAGGAGCAGGCGGAGGAAATGGCGTTTCGGCATATAGTTTTTTGATAACCGGAACTAACAGAAAGCTGAGGCATAAAAAAATTAGCCACAAGTAGCGATAAATCTTTGATTTTCTGCTATTTCCCTGCCGTTTTGCCATTTTCTTATTTTTCCGTTCTGTAAAACTTACCCATAACTACCAAGAGTAGCTGTAGGGTGCTTATGGGCGCACCTTACGAGTTGCTTCTTCCTTCTGTTATATTAGCAAATTGAGCGCGACAAAAAATGGTATAATACCAGCTAATTAATTGTAAAAGATCGATCGCACATATAATGGATTACAAAACAGCCCGCAGTTTTCTGATCGACCAAGGAACCGCCCTCGAAACCAAGAAAAATCCCGATGCCTTCCTGATGCGTCTCAAACAAGGTCAGCCGCCCATACCCGGACAGGTGACATCAATTTTATTAGCTTTAAAAATATTGTTTGAAGGGCTGCAAGAATCTCCAATGCTCGATCGACAATTAATCTGCGCACTGCATTTACTCTCGGTAGAAAGTTTGCTGCAATTTGAAGCAGGAATCCGCAAAGGAGTTTCTTGGCCACCGCTGCTGAAAGAAGACTTAACTCGAATTGCGATCGCAGTCAAGAATATCTTTTCCGGCGTCTGGCAATAATTAGCTGAGTCAACTCCCAACATTTAACAACCGAAGTTGTCAAACTTTACTCCTGAAAGCTTTCCAGCGATGCCAAAAGAGCCGGCAGTCTCGCCAGCGAGGCAGATACCAAAGCCTCATCTTTGTAAACTCGCGATCGAACTCGGAGACTACTTTCAGACGCAGAGGCGATCGAGCCTCGGAGTTCGGAGTTTCTGTCTTCAACCCGCCCTAAATTTTTGGTTCTTCGCGTTTGGCCCAACATAGCAATATCCTCAATTAATCCATAAATATGCGCCCGCCAAATTTCTCAGGGCTTGCTCAGTATTTATATTATTACTCAGATCCGCAACAGATATGAAACCATCAAATAATTATTTACTATTGTCAGGGATCGAGTAAAACTGCATAACCAGTCCGATTAAGCTGTTACGGGCTGTTCCTGTTTAAGCCGATCGCCCACAATGACACAGACACCAGCCACCAAAATCAAAAATTTCACAGAAGGAACTCGTATCAATGATGCTAACTCTTAGTGCAGTAACAGTTCTAGCTCAAATTAGACCGACTATTCAAAACTTGCCCGATGGAGACTACCGCTACCGAGACTCCTTGGCGCTCGATCGACCTTTTCGAGAAATCCAATTTCGCAAACAAGATAAATACATCACCGGCAGCGACTCCGACAAACGCACCGGAAAAAGTTACTGTTTTCGGGGAATCCCCCAGCAAAACAACATTATTAACATCACGGTAGCGATCGATATTTCACCGAAAACAGCACAAAAAATCGAGTGGAAATTAGCACCGGGAAATCCGATTAATTTCGATCGGCTTTATCCACTACAAACTGGGCCGGGATTAGAATTATACAAATGTCTGACAGCATTTTTACCAAAATTGAAGGATTATTAACAGTTGACAGTTGACAGTTGACAGTTGACAGCGAAGTTTTTAGGCAAGGGATTTAAGCCCATGCTTAAAAAAAATCCACCTAAAGGTGGGGGCTTAAATCCCCTGTGCTTTGGTTATTAGTTATTAGTTCTTAGTTATTTGTTATTTGTTATTTGTCGATCGATTTGGTTTCTTAATAACCAATAACAGTCAAAAGTCAAAAGTCAACAGCAAACAGTTAACAGTCAAAAGTCAACAGCAAACAGTTAACAGTCAACAGTTAACAGTCAACAGTCAACATTTAACTTCCTAAGAACTAGGATTTTCCAATTCTTGCCGCAGCATTTCCCGGTAGACTTTCGGCAAACTAGAACTCATAGAATTGTTCTCAATTCCATAGCCCAAACTCGTCCAAGTTCCCGATAGCATCCGCAATACCTCAGTTAATTTTTCTTCCCGCAGCATCTGTGGAATATCAGCTTTCCAAAACTTGCGATCGCTCAACCAAGCATAAACCACAGCATCCTGATCTTCCGGTTCAAAACTGTAATCTTGCCACCATACAAAATTAGCAGGTCGCGGGTGATAGCGCTTCGCCTTATCCTTCCAAGTCGTAGTCAAAAATTGATATCTACCAGCAGCCGTAGTACATTTGCCCTTATTTGGGCCGTTGACAATCCTCACGCACCAGTCAGGATGGCGACTCAAATCCAATACATATTTGCCACCGTACACAACGTGATAAGGTCGAGAAACATTCGACTCGCTAGCAGAAATAGTCCGCATCAAAGCTCGAATGTAAGGATCGCCGGTTTTCAGAGCCAGCGGCGGCGATTTTATCACTTCACTAGCCGACTGTGAAAACTGCTGATTTCCGCGCAAATTGGCAACCAAAAAAACAGCGCCGCTCATTACAGCGCCGATTGCAAGTAGAAATCCGAGGATTTGAATTTCGCCTCGCCTCAACAAACCTCTTTTCTGACGGCCCAATTTCTCAGTTTCAAATACAGTCATTTCCATTTCGGCAATTTCGGCTAATTTTCGAGCCACTCGCATCCGGCGTACCCGAAAATCGTATTGATATAGCGGCGCGGCTAATAGCGTCAAACTCGATAAAGCGCCAGCCAATTTGATCAGCCAGAAATCGAATTCACCGGCAATTGCCACATTTGTGAGAGTAGATATTCCTGTGAGAAACTGAGCCGGATCGATCGATCGCGCTGGCCAATAAAAAATCGCCAGTTGCACCAACAGCGACAGACTAAAGGCAAAAAAAAGCACTACAACAGCATTCAATCCTTCTCGAAAGTGCGATCGAACACCCGTATGCCGCCGCTTGAACTTGCGCGTTATACGAAAGCGGCCCGGCAGCATAGTCAGTAAGGGATTTAAGATTTTGACTGCTAAAAAGTGAAAAACAAAGAACAAAGGCAACTGAATCAGCCAAGCAGCCAGCAGTACAGTCAGAAAGCCAATATCGTCGGTGACAACGGGAATGCCCCTGCGAAGAACAAAACTAAAACTCTGAGCGAGAGCAAATGCCCTTAACCACGAAATCGGATAGGGGAACCAAGCTGGCCACTTGAGAGTTTTCATGCTGAGAGAGGGAAATTTCAACGGCGAATGGTAAAACTATTAAGATTTTGCCAGATTTGGCGATCGAAAAATTATTTTAGTGTGGTGCGTCAGCCCAAATTTTTGATCCAAGTCGAACAGTTTTGTACCTGACGCACCCTACGAAGAGACTACCAGGGACTAAAGAAACCGGGTTTTTTACCTAAACTGCTGGGTACAACGCGTATTTTCGTAAAAAACCCGGTTTCTGGACACCTGTGCGCCCGCCCTAATTCAATCAAACCACGCCGGCAAACAACTCCTCAAAACTCTTTTGTGGAGCCTCCGACTTCGCCACAATTTCCACAACCTTGTTGCGAGAAGCCGGCTGAAACAGCGCTTCCACGCACACTTGAGCTACCTTAGTGCGGGGAATGCTGCTCTCAAACATTGTGTCAGCGCCCGTCATGACGATCGCATCTGAATTATCCTCATTTTTGAGACCGCCTGGACGGACGATCGTATAAGTCAAGCCACTTTTCTGCAAATACTCCTCGGCTTGCTTCTTCCAAACCAGAATCAGCCAGAACAAATTCAGCGGGTGAAAAAATTGAGAAACGCAGAGGGAAGTCACGAGTACAAAATGCTCGATGCCCTTAGCCTTGGCTGCTTCCACCAAATTTTTAGTACCTTCCAAATCCACCTTGTAAGGGGCTGTGGGGTCAAAACCGGGGGCCGCCCCTGTGGCGCACAGCAACACCGTACTATCGCCGATCGCATCGCCCAGAGAAGTCGCATTTAATACATCCCCTGTCACTAGCTCTACCTCTGGTGGTAAAATTTGTCTAGCTGTCTCTAGATTTCGGACTAAAGCACGGACGGGAATGCCCCGCTTGACTAATTCTGTGACAATTCGGCGGCCCGTCTGGCCTGTGGCTCCTGCTACAAATGCTTTCATAAGTCAAGTTATGCTGTTCTAGGGTAAGTTTTTTTGCGATCTATTTCTCAATTGTAGGGAGGAAACTCCCCGATCACATCCCCAACCCGACTGATTGGCGTGTATTAGAGGAGAGCATATGATGAGGCAGGATTCCGCTGAATATCAAACTGTTGAAGCTTCTGACGAAAATTGTTACCCAGATGCGAGTTTTGGGCCGCCCGAGAGTGGAGGTGCGGAGGCAAGAGAGGAAGTTGAGCCGATTTGGTTTCA
This sequence comes from Microcoleus sp. CAN_BIN18, assembly GCA_026786085.1. Taxonomy (GTDB): domain Bacteria; phylum Cyanobacteriota; class Cyanobacteriia; order Cyanobacteriales; family Microcoleaceae; genus Microcoleus. Next base: position 18,760 of record JAJAYT010000585.1, read on the forward strand.
CACGCATTTTGAAGACAGCATGGAGATGTACGCCGATGCTGCTACGGTGGCTGAGCATTTGAACAATCACAAGAGTTGGTTTTGCCAGTGCGCTTTGCCGATGACGGCTGAGCCGATCGGCGAAAACGGCTATGATTTGTTAATCGGGCGTTTTGGGGCTTTCGGCTACCGAGTTGAAGCGAGAATTGGTTTAGAGTTGTTACCGCCTGACGCTGAAGGCTGCTATTTGATTAAGACTATTCCAGTTCCGAATTATACCTCACCTGGATATGAGGTGGATTTTCGATCGGCGATGAAGCTAGTGGAGATACCATCTGACGAGTTTGCCGCCGATTGGCCTGCGTCGGAACGTGCTAAGCTACCGCCTGCGATTACCAGTGCTACGTGGAAGCTAGATTTAGCTGTGGGGGTTTGCTTTCCTAAGTTTATTCGATCGATGTCTCAACCTTTAATTGAAAAAACGGGCGATACGCTTTTGCAAAAAATCATCAAACAAGTTAACCGCCGCTTGACTTATAAAACTCAGGTTCTTTTTCATGAAAGTTTAGGAATTCCTTTTCCAAAAAATCCGAACAAACATTAACAAGACTTACGCCCTAACTCACATCTGTAGGGTGCCCACGGCGCACCTTACTTATCCTTAAGTTCGATCGATATTAATGCGACCCAAATTACTTCTAATCAACAATCAATCCGATATTCAAGCAGGATTTTCTATCATCTGGAATGTGGATTAAATAGCTTCTTTCTTTCTTAGTCTGCGGAGGCAGACTTTGTTTGACAAGACTTACGCAAATTTTAATTTTTTACACTACCAATAGTGTAATACCAATTTTTTATGAGGCTGCATAGAATCCGATCCCCCCTTAATAAGGGGGGGACAAGATTTCGATCAAAGTCCCCCTTGCTTTCGGGGGATTTAGGGGGATCGAGATATGTGCAACTTCACATTAAATTGGTGTAAAGTGCAGCAAGCACCCTAGAGTTTTAACACAAGATAAATCATTGTCCTATGAAAACCGTTGACAAAAGTCAATTAACCGCTCAATTACTAGAATTATTGCAACTTGTCGAGCTAGAAGGCGAAGAAATTTTAGTGATGGATGGAACTAAACCCGTTGTGAGAATTTCTCAGTATGAAAAGAGTCTTTCAACTGAAGAATTATTTAAGGATATGCGGGGGAAAGTAAAATATTTTGAAGACTTAACTACCCCAACATTTATTTGATCAAGTATTTTGTAAGGTGCGTCGCTATGAGATTGTCGATTTTTGTTGAGGAATTTTCGAGGCGACACACCCTACGACTATTTCACCGCTGCAAATTGGGCATTTTTCTACAGATAGCATTGTTGATTTCTCCTATGCAAATACTGCTTCTACGGCTTTCGGCAATGCGATCGGCACGAAATATGCGACTGGATACAAATAATCTTCGCCGGATTCATCAATAACTCGGATAAATTGATGTTCCGCAGCGCGATTATCGGGTATTATTCGATAGATTTTTCGCACTTCTAAGGATGCTTGATAGTCTTGATTTTTAATGCAAACTACAAATTGTGTTTCTAAGTTAAACTTCATATTCGGATAAAGTAGTGAGTTCATAAACGGTTGCGTCTGTCATCAAAATCGACCCTTCTGCCGTCAATTCCCATCTGTCACGCCACGAACCTGTTTCGATATATCGTTTAACCAAACCATCAGCAGCCAGTTTTTTTAAGACAACCATCATATCAGGTTCTCGCGGTACATCTCGATAGGAAAGTTGCTTTGCGAGTTGGTACCAACTGCACTTGCCTTTACCTCTAGCTACCAATGCAAGAAGCACTAATTCAAGCTGAGTTAATTGAGTTAAGTTTTGCATTAAAAGTTCTCCACGCTTGGATGAAATAAAACGCCAAATCCTTCTCCCTAGCTGACGCACCCTACTTCACTAAGCCAGATCGCAACGATAAATTATACTCCTATACCGTTCAGATAAGAGATTATCACAGGGAAAACCCATGAAAAATAGACACTGCGATTGCTTCGTTCCTCGCAATGACAATTTTAACTGAACCGTATTGAATTCTACCCAAAATTTTCATCAAACAATAAATTGTACCCAATCAACATATCTTCGCTTTCCCGGTGATGGCTGCGTAAGACTCGCGACGGGCTCAACATACCTCATGCGAGTGAGAAGTACGCGAATTTTTATCAAAAATCCTAAATCCCAAAACCTCATTACCCAAACAGGTCATTTCTGTGGCAACCTAAAAAACAGCAGACACAATTTTATAGACCTTCGTAACAAAACTCTACCAATCAACTATGCAAACTCTGCCCAATCCAACTACAACCCCCAACCCTCAACCAATTTTCGACACCAGCATCAAACGCCGCAAAACCCGTCCCGTCAAAGTCGGCAGCATCACCGTCGGCGGAGGCCACCCAGTCGTCGTACAATCGATGATTAACGAAGACACCCTCGACATCGACGGATCAGTCGCAGGAATTCGGCGCTTGCACGAGATAGGCTGCGAAATCGTCCGCGTTACCGTGCCCAGCATGGCCCACGCCAAAGCTTTAGCCGAAATCAAGCAAAAATTGCACGAAACCTACCAGCCCGTGCCCCTCGTTGCCGATGTCCACCACAACGGGATGAAAATTGCCCTGGAAGTCGCCAAACACGTAGACAAAGTGAGAATTAATCCGGGACTTTACGTGTTCGAGAAGCCGAAAGCCGACAGAACCGAATACACTGACGCGGAATTCGCGGAAATTGGCGAAAAAATCCGCGAAACCCTCGAACCTCTGGTGATTTCCCTGCGCGATCAAGGTAAAGCTTTGCGAATCGGCGTTAATCACGGTTCCCTCGCCGAACGGATGCTGTTTACCTACGGCGACACTCCCGAAGGCATGGTAGAATCCGCCCTGGAATTTATCAGAATTTGCGAATCCCTGGACTTCCGCAACATCGTGATTTCCCTGAAAGCCTCCCGCGCGCCCGTAATGATTGCTGCTTACCGCTTGATGGCGCACCGGATGGACGAATTGGGCATGGATTACCCGCTGCATTTGGGCGTTACGGAAGCTGGCGATGGCGAATACGGCCGCATCAAATCCACGGCTGGCCTCGCACCGCTGTTGGCTGACGGTATTGGCGATACTATCCGCGTCTCGCTGACAGAGGCCCCGGAAAAGGAGATTCCTGTCTGCTACAGCATTCTGCAAGCCTTGGGATTGCGGAAAACGATGGTTGAGTATGTGGCTTGTCCTTCCTGCGGCCGCACTTTGTTTAATTTAGAGGATGTGCTTCACAAAGTGAGAGAGGCACCGAAGCATCTCACTGGTTTGGACATACCAGTTATGGGCTTTATTGTCAATGGGCCGGGGGAAATGGCTGATGCTGATTACGGC
>JAJAYT010000586.1 GCA_026786085.1 Microcoleus sp. CAN_BIN18
ATTCCAAAAAACTTCTAAGGAGACATTTGAGTTTACAGCAATCATTGTTGATGAAGGACAAGACTTTGATCGTCAGGAAATTAACGATTTGAAGAAGTTAATTCCCAAGGAAGGGATATTTTATATTTTTCAAGATAGCAATCAAAATCTTTCAAAGAATGCAAAATTATTTGCTCTAAAAGTAAGCCCAAATGTTTTAGATAAAAATTGTCGAAACACTCACAAGATATTCAAATATGCAGAGCCATTTGTATCTTGCATCCACCCAATAAAGAGTTCATCAATTGAGGGAAGAGAGGTAGTGCATCGGATATATAAAGGGACACATGAAATACTTGGGATGTTGGAAGAAAACATTACAAATTTAGTTGAAACAGAAAATGTTAGTCCTGCTCAGATAGTTATATTAACTGATATGTATCCACTCTCCAAGTCCATACTTTCAGGCTATTCGTATATCAATCGTTTTCATCTCAAACAGTATTCATTCTCTAATCCCGATAAAAATACTATTCACTGGTCTAATATAGGGATGTATAAAGGACTAGAAAGTGATGTTATAATCTTATTTTTTGAGAAAACTAAAAAAGTGATACCAAGTAATTGGGATATTGCAGACAAGTATGTGGGAACAACAAGAGCAAGAAGCTTTCTTATTATTTATGAGTTTCCCGATCCAGAAATTGACTTTTAATACTGCAATTTTACTGAAAAAGAAAACCTTCAGATTCATCTTCTATTTCACTCTCTTCCAAAATCTCTTCAAAAGAAACTAGCCTTGGAGAACCTTTGTAACATAAAGATCCAATCTGATAAACAGCCTGTTGAATCGGTTCTGCTATTGGACGTTTTAAACTTTTCGATACAAAATCTTGCAACTGCCGATGATCTTTAAAAAGCAAATAGTAAGCATATATACAGTTCAACTGCAATGCAATACAACTTATTTTCATTAACTTAGTTAGATGTTCAATCATTCTTTCCTTTAGCATTGTTCTTGTAGATATTCTTTCTATATAAGTTAATGCCCCCTTTCGTGGCATAACGAGATGATGAATAATTCTAGTCTTAATAAATGTATTAATAAGTTCATCATCAAAGACTTTAAAAAGATATTTAAGGCTAATTATTTGAACATCATTGCTGTAGTCTAGAGACACGAATTTCACAAACAACCAAGAGTATAACTTCCAATGCTTTGGATATTTTTTCGACAATTGATAAAGCCATTCTATATGCTTACTAAATACTTTGATTTCTAGCTTTGTGCCTAATTTAATTTCATTTAGTAATTTGCCGAATTGTTTGGCTTTTTCCTCATTATCAATATCTTCTATTACTATAAACTCTGTTTGATGGGGTGATATTTTTTCATCTAAATTACTTGCTTTTCCTGAATCAATTTCTTTAATTATGGCAGTTTTATTTAGCTTATTTTTTTTGTTGTTTTGATCGTCTTCCTCTTCTTCACCAAGCATTTCATAACCTCCAGCCTTCTTGGAATCTTTAATAAATTCAATAATCTTTTCTTGAGCTTCTATAATTTTGGTTTTTGCAGAATTCAAATTTATTCCTATTTTTAAAAGAAATTCTTGTATAACTATTAGAGCTTTTAATGCCTCACTTTTGTTGTTGGTAAAAACGCGAAAATCATCGACATACCTGCCAAAATTTATGCCTAAGTTGAATAATGCTTCATCAACTTCATTAAGGAATATATTGGCTATAAATCCCTCTGCTGAATTTCCTATAGGAATACCTTGGCTATTATATGTTTCACATAATTTTCCATCCACAATTGAATAATAACAAGTTGTGAATTTCAAGGTTTTACCAAATAAAATCATGAAATCAGTTTCATTACTTATACTTAATTGTTTTGAAATTGCTGATAGGAGATATTCATGAGATATAGAATCATAAAAAGATGATATGTCAGTTTTAAGCATACAAGTGCTATTTTATACTTGTGCTAACTGCCAATCTACAAAGTCTGTAAACCCTTTATAGTAAGACTTATATAAATATTTTTTTGATTTATTATCTTTCTCAAGATTGGTATCGAGTCGATATGAAAAACAATTTCTAACCAAGGTAAAATCTAATAATTCAGCTAAGACACAGACAAAAATAAATTTGATTACCAAGTCCTTGAATGTAGTGTGGATCATTCTCCTGAAGAACATATCTGATTTTGGTAGATAGAAAGAGAATGCTGTTTCTGGTTCATATAAATTTGGATTTTTCAGAGCTAATTTAATTTCTCGCAACAATTTTTCTTTGTTTTGCCTGTAGTAATCTATTTCAATAAAATTACAGAAAGAATCATGTTTTACTCTGTAGTAAATCGCATACATATACGCCTTTTCAAAAACTTCTATTTTCTTTATTTGTTCATTCAAAAAATTTTTATTCATTAGTTTCATGAATTTAAATGTTACCGATGAGCAATTTATTCAAGGAGTCCGGGCAAATCCCGAACAGCCGATGGAACAAACGGCGGAGGGCATTGACAGAAGAATTGCCGATCACACTTCTAATGATATGAGATAAAGGCGATCGATCTTCCCATCCAGACACCAGTTTAGGTGATAATTGAAGGTAGGAGGACTTTTTATGCCGACTACTGCTCAAGAAATCTATATTCAAGTTGTCCGCACTTGGTCACCAACGAGCGGCGGTGCTTGGCAACTCTGATCCTCAACGAGTTATCAAATCAAAATGTCGCTCTCGTCGAGCGAAGTGACACCTGGACTGAGGACGATCGTCTCAATGTAACAACCTTTTCTTTGCAATCAGATTCATGACTCCCCACAATTTTTATATGAACCCCACAATACCTATACCGATCGTTCATAGCGACCCCGACATTCTTGGGGGAACTCCTGTATTTGTCGGCACTCGCGTCCCGATGAAGACTTTGCTTGATTATCTCGAAGCTGGCGACTCGCTGAATGAGTTTCTAGACCATTTTCCTAGTGTCAGTCGCGATCGAGCGATCGCACTTCTTGCAATGATACGATCGCCACATCACATTGATTGATGTCCGCTTCCTCAAGATCGATCGCCCGTATGATCGGATTTCCGATCGCCCGCCCGACACATTTTCCCCAAATTAACAGCCCAAACCCCGCCAAATTAAGGATTTTGCGCCGAATTGCCGATCGCCCGCCACGAATCGCTAACTACAAACAAGCCCCACCCGCTAAAATTAAAAAATAGAGACGTAAAAATAGGCAGGCCCGGTCAATGATCCCAACAGTTATAGAACAATCCGGTCGTGGCGAACGCGCCTTTGACATTTACTCGCGACTCCTGCGCGATCGCATCGTCTTCTTGGGCCAACAGGTTGACTCCGACTTAGCCAACCTGATCGTTGCCCAATTGCTATTTTTAGACGCTGAAGATCCAGAGAAAGACATTTACCTCTATATCAACTCCCCAGGGGGTTCGGTATCCGCAGGTATGGGCATTTTTGACACCATGAATCACATCCGCCCTGATGTTTGCACTATTTGTCTCGGTTTGGCAGCCAGCATGGGCGCTTTTCTGTTGAGTGCCGGCGCTAAAGGCAAGCGGATGAGTTTGCCTCACTCCCGGATTATGATCCACCAACCTCTGGGCGGAGCTCAAGGACAAGCCACCGATATTGAAATTCAGGCTAAGGAGATTTTGTACCACAAACGCCGCCTGAACGGATTTTTGGCAGATCATACCGGTCAGCCGCTTTCTCGCATTGAAGAAGATACCGAACGGGATTTCTTCATGTCGGCTGAAGAAGCAAAGGATTATGGATTAGTCGATCAAGTGATCGATCGCCGTCCTTCTGCTAGTCGCCCGATCGCCGCTGTCGTCGCCTAAATTAATAGTTAAGAATCAAAAATGGGGAAATATTCTTCATTTTTGATTCTTAATTTTTAATTTACGCTCAATTACTCCTAATAAAACGTGTTTGATCGTTCGGACTTCAGTCCTCAGAAAGAAGGACTAAAGTCCGAACGATCGAACCTATTTTTCGGATGGAGATGGCAAAGATTCGAGATATTGCAGGAAGTCAAACAATTGTTCTTGTTTTAAGAAATGCCGCGCTTCTTGACCGTAACCTTGTTTGAGATAATCTTTTCCTTGGCTGGGAGTCCAGCCCAACCGCTTGATTTCCTCCGTGGTTCTGCTGTAGATTTCCAGATATTCTAAGAAATCTACCAACTGTTCGTTAGAAAGCTCTCTCTGTGAGGACACGCCGTAGTTGTGTTTGAGACAGTCGCTTTCTTGGTTCTTTTTCCATTTCAAGCGCATCAGGATGGCGTCTATTTGGGCGATCGTATCAGAAGCATCCTCGATCGCATCGCTGGGAATTCCCATCGCGATCGGTTGCAATTCACTGACGGAGCCCGCACCCTGGGACAGTTCGCGATCGCTAACAGTCGGCACTTCTAGTTCGGGAAGCGGTTCGCCGTAGCTGGAAGAAAGCCAAGCGTCCGAGTCTATTTGCTTTGGTACAAATCCAGTAGCCTCCACCCGATCGACCGTTGGCGGTAGGGGTTCCGGTACAGGTGCGATCGGCTCTTCATTGAATTTAGATTCAGTATTGACAAAACTGCTTTGATGTGGTATGGCAACGTTGTCGGCAACAGGCATTTCTAACACAGGAAGAGGAGCAAGAGTCGGCGGAACCGGAACAGCAACAGCAGCAACCGGAACCGGAACAGCAACAGCAGCAACCGGAACCGGAATGGGAACAGCAGCAACCGGAACCGGAATGGGAACAGGCTCGATCGCGTCCGTCGGCGGAGCAAATTCGAGGACAGCGAGCGATCGCGATCGGGCGCGGTCTTCAGCATCTTCAACAGACTCAGCAGCCGACATACCAGTAGCGAGAGTTTTGCCGTCAACCTGAATCAGACAGCGAACCACAAACTTACCGTGATGAATAGTCAGCAACTCACAGATTAACTGTCCAGTGGGATAAAGGGCGCGAAATTGAGCAAGCATAGTTTTGTGACCCCGAAACCAGAAGGGGCTTATCGCTTAAGTTTAGTACACAACCAGGCGTTTGTTGCTTGATTCTTCAACATTCGTGGAAAATGGTTAGGGCGATATTGTCATATCGTTTCCGGTAGCATCGGAATTATTAGCCAAAATTAGGACACGGCAGTGCCGTGTCCCTACAATATTATTTTCAGTAGGGACAAGGCATTGCCGTGTCCTCTATTACGGTTGCATCTTCGCGAGCGGATCAACGCAGCCGTTAGACTGTAAACTTTGATGAAATTCTTGTGGAGTCGGCACTCTGGCGCCCAAAAATCCAATTTAAACGCCGAACAGCTTAACAGAAAGCGATTCCGCAAGCTCGATCGTCCTGTTAGAGCCAAAAAAATCAAAAAATCCGTTCAACTCCCTTGGCTCAAAAGCATTCGAGAGAAAACAATGTTCTGAAAGCACATATTCAACATACAATAGATGAAAGGTGAATCATCCGCGCCACCTTTCACGCCACTAAACCCTATCCCACATCCGGCTGTTTAAGCTAACAAGCACCGGGCGTCATTTCTACCTATGCGAGATGACAAAGCAACTAGGCAAAAGTAGTAAAAGTCTCCGGTGCGTGTGTACCTTGTACTTTCTACAGCATAGATTGCTCCCGACGCGCTCGTTGCACCTCTGTCCGCAAGGGCATCGCAGCCGCGAGCTACCAGCAATTTTGCATTGAGTCGGTCAATTCTTTGCCAAAGGCAAGAGGCACTTCAACAGGAAGCAAAAAGCAGGAAAAAGGCAGAAGGAAAAAGGCAGGAGGAAAAAGGCAGGAGGCAGAAATGCAAATTTTCTCTCTCTATTTTTTCATCTGCTTATCCCCGACTCAACCGGTCGCTTTCAGCATCTTGGGCATCTTTTAAGAACCGACAGGGGCTTTCTAACTCGCGAAGAGCGCTCCGTGCCGATCGCCAAAAGCAAAGGAACCACCGCTAAAAAATTGTATTGGGGAATAGGGTGCGGGGTATTTGTCTGCACCGTCATCTGTCAATTGCAGTCTGTCAATTGCAGACAGACAGCAGACAATTAATTGCTGGTGTCAGGAAAAAATTTGCTCTCAATCCCTGCGCACGGGTAGTAATGACTGTACTCGCGTTTCCACCTACTAACCCGCGCATTTGTTGGAAAGCAGGCACAGCGAGGCCCGAAAGGGTGCGGCTGATTTCGCCAAAATTAGACTAATTGCTGGAAAAAAGAGGATCAATCGCTACATGGAATTTTCTATCGCTGCACTGCTGGCAAATTTTACAGAAGACAAATTAGTGGCTCCCAAAGCATTAGAGAAAAAACTCGATTGCAACGACGCCACCAGTCAACTCAAACTTCAAATTGCATTAGAAGCTCTAGAGAAAATTGGCATATTAATCAAAGACAAAGGCCGCTATCGCCGAGTACCTGAAGAGGACGTGGTAGAAGCAAAACTGCGCTGTTCGAGTAAAGGATTTTGCTTTGCAATTCAAGACGCAGAAGGCTCTGAAGACGTTTATGTGCGGGAAAGTCACCTCTCGACTGCTTGGAATGGCGATCGAGTCTTAGTCAAAATCATCAAAGAAGGCAGCCGCCGTCGATCGCCCGAAGGCGAAGTTATGCTGATCCTCGAACGCGCCAACCCCTCGGTACTCGCGCGAGTCAAGCAAACTGCTACCCCCACCGGTCGCGTCAGCTACAGAGCAATTCCCCTGGACGATCGCCGGTTGTTTGAACTAGACTTGCTGGCAAATGGTACAAATCTGCAAGAGGCGATCGACCATTTAGTACACGTCGAAGTCAAACGCTATCCCCTCGGAACCCACCGCCCAGTCGGCAAAGTAGTACAGGTACTAGGCTCCGACGCCGAAGCCGCAGACGACCTCGACATCGTATGCTGCAAACACGACTTGCCGCGCTCCTTCCCCGCCGCCGTCATCAAAGCAGCCGAAAATTTGCCCAGCAAACTCAAAAAAACCGACATCAAAAAACGGTTAGATTTGCGTAACATCCTGACTGTTACCTTTAGCAAAAATGAACCGGGCGAAACCAACAGTGAAAATCCTGCCCCTCAAGCTGAGCCGGAAAGTTTCTCAGACGACGCAGCCGAAAACGAGTTTGACCCAGCCTCATTCCTCTCCGATCCGCCAATAGAACGCGCGCTGTCGATCGAAACCCTGAAGTCCGGCGGCTGGCAAGTTGGCATCCACATCACCGATGCCGCCGAGTACGTGCAGCCAGAAACCCCGATCGACCGCGAAGCCCGCAAACGAGGAACCTGCGCCCATCTGGGAGAAAAAATCATCGCCGTACTCCCAGAACTCCTGAACGATCGTTGCTCCCTGTTGTTAGACACCGAACGGCTGGCATTTAGCATACTGCTAACCCTAAGCGAATCAGGAGAACTCCTAGAATACGAAATTCAAACCAGCGTCATTCATATTGACTACCAGCTCAGCTATCCGCAAGCTCAAGCAATTCTCGAACCAGGCTCCGATGCCGAAGATCACGCCTTGTCATCCGCCCTCCGTCCTTTCCTCGATCAAATCTTAGCCGCTTCACAGGCTGCCAGACAGGCGAGGCTCCAGCGAGGAGCTTTTGAGCTAAATTTGCCCGACGCTAACTCTCACTTCGACGACGAAGGCGAATTAGGAGCTTTTGCAACGGCTCCCGCTGCCCAGTCGGCTGTCTCCGAGTTAGTCGTACTCGCCAACCAAGCTGTCGCCACCCACCTGCAAGCCTTGGGTGTCCCAGCAATCTATCGCGTCCAGCCGATGCCAGACCCGGCGGACATTCAAGAGTTCATCAAACTCTCGAACAACCTCGGAGGCGAACTGTATCTCGAAAGCGAAGAAGAAGTTCTGCCCTTTGACTTTCAGCGATTTACCCAGCAGTTTGCCGGCCTCAAGTCGGAAAGAGTTCTCACCTACCTGCTGGAAGACACGATGAAACCCGCTGTTTACAGCACAACTCCCAAGCCGCACTTCGGTTTGGCGCTGTCAGAGGGTTACACGCGCTGCACTTCGCCGCTTTCCCGCTATGCCGATTTGCTGGTGCTGCGGGTGTTGCAAGCGGTGTTCGAGCAAGGCCGCAGCAGCCGCACAACTCGGGCTAAGGAAAAAGTTGACTTGCATCATTCCTCCTGTCACGGTCAAATTACTTGGAATGTCCTCCCCCCAGACTTGCACCACGAGTTTGAGACAGAGTTTGCAGCGTCGGTGGTACACCTGACGGAACGTGAAAGGGTTGCTGAGGATGCTGAAAGCGATTTGCAGGGATTGAAGAAAACTGGATTGATGAAAGAGCGCACTGGTCAAACTTTCCAGGGTTTGATTACAGGTGTTCAGTCTTATGGTTTCTTTGTGGAAATTGAGGTGCGGCCGCCGGAGAGCGATATTCTGCGTGTTGAAGGATTGGTGCACGTTTCTTCTCTGAAGGATGATTGGTATGAATATCGATCGCGCCAGCAAACTCTAGTAGGTCGCAAAAACCGCAATCAGTACCGTTTGGGCGATCGGGTGGAAGTGCAAGTTAAGAGTGTTGACTATTATCGCCAGCAAATTGATTTAGTTGCTGTTGGTGGCGGTAGCCAAGCTTTTGATGATGATGATTAGTCAGTTGACAGTTGACAGTTGACAGTTGACAGTTGACAGTTGACGAATGACTAATGATATTTTGTGCGATGGTCGGGCGATCGTAAGATTGGTTTGTAGTGAGGACTTTAGTCCTTCTTTTTGCGGACTAAAGTCCTCACTACAAACCTTAATGCCTTATCCCACAAACATTGAGGAAAACGACATTTTCTACAAGTAGGGACACGGCACTTTGTCCAGAAAGACATCGAAACCATCCACAAAGATATTGAAACCTCTTTAGAAAGACATGGATCGAATTTGATATTATTTCTGCTTACTTCTTCTCTATTCCTGCTTGCTTCTTCCCTCAAACTTATTCCTTAAAAATAATGACTAATAACTATCCCCTAATTCTAGGAGTTACCGGAGCATCGGGGCTGATTTACGCGGTGCGAACTCTGAAATATCTGTTGGAAGCCGATCGCGCCGTCGAACTGGTAGCATCTAAATCTACCTACATGGTGTGGCAAAGCGAACAGAACATCCGAATGCCCGCAGAACCGACTATGCAAGAAGAATTCTGGCGGGAAAAAGCAGGAGTACCCAATTCTGGCAAACTCCGCTGTCATCCGTGGCAAGATGTTGGTGCTAATATTGCTAGCGGTTCCTTTCGCACCCAAGGGATGATGATTATTCCCTGTAGCATGAGTACACTAGGCAAGTTGGCAGCGGGATTGAGCTCGGATTTGCTCGAAAGAGCGGCCGACGTTCAGCTTAAGGAAGGGCGAAAATTGGTACTCGTACCTAGGGAAACCCCTTTTAGTTTGATTCACCTGCGGAATTTGACTACTTTAGCAGAAGCTGGAGCTAGAATTGTGCCAGCGATTCCCGCTTGGTATCACAATCCTCAAACTATTGAAGATTTGGTAGACTTTGTGGTGGCTCGTACTTTAGACCAGTTGGGCATTGACTGCGTTCCTCTCAAACGGTGGAAGGAAGACGAAGGGAGTTGACAGTTGACAGTTG
>JAJAYT010000587.1 GCA_026786085.1 Microcoleus sp. CAN_BIN18
CCCCTTAAGAAGGGGGACTTTGAGAAGATTCTTGTCCCCCCCTTCTTAAGGGGGGCTAGGGGGGATCGGGCCTCAGCGGTAAACAGCAGTCTGTAACTACGTTTGATGTTAAGTTGACACTAATGGGCATTGCTTTGTCCCTACTCAATGAATTGTATAGACACGGCATTGCCTTGTCAAAATCTGTGGGTAATATTAATTCCGATGCTACCGGATTTGATATAACAAATAAAAAAACTCTTAAATTTTATTTCTTTTTCTTGAATTATCAGAAAGAATTGGTTTAAAGCCGGAACCCTTTGAGGGAGAAATTAAAAGAAGACTATTCATTGCTTCAATCCTCGGACTTCCAGGTCTAGGCAAGTTGTCAACTGTCAACTGTCAACTGTCAACTGAATTATAGCTTCTGCCTTCTTACTTCAGATGAATGTCACCGATCAAAAACTAGAAATCCCGCTTTGTAAATAGAGCGGGATCGACTTAACCAAAATATAGCTAGCTCTTGGGCGTCGTGCTACGGCTGCGGCTCAAAATTCGTAGCGTTAGCTTGCAGCCAAGTGCTTAGCTGTGAAAGAACTTCGTTTCCCGAAGACTTGCCCAAAGCTGTGGGGTTTGGGGTGTCTGGCCTGTCCAAATTACGGGCGATCGCCGCGTTGACTTCTTTTGAAATCAAATCGTGAAGTTGCTCTTTAGCCCTAGCCCTTTGAAAGTGAGCCCCTTCTTCCGTCGTCGCGTACAGAGGTGGCAGCCTATTTAAAGCATAGGCCGCAATATCACCGACATCCAGACTCTGGTCCGTCGTCGCCTCAATCTCTGCCACCCTGGCGATCGCATCGCTGAGCACCAACTCTTCCATCACGTTGATGAACTGTTTGCGCGGCAGAACCACAACTTCCCCGGTCAACAAAGCTCCCATCAGGCGATCGAGAGCCATGTACTCTTCGATCGACAATTCAGAAGCCGTATTGCAGATTCGTCCCACCTCAGCTTCCATAGACGGCGTTAAATAGCCGTCTTGCAAAGCCTGTTCAACAATTTTTTCAATACTCATATATGCTTCCCGCTCAACGGCATCATTAATAGAGTTTTTTTTTGAAGACGCGATTGCTAGCGTCTTGAGATTGGAGTTTTGAGGTTGGAATCGAGAATTTTGATACCCATCCTAGCTCAATAGCGATAACCAATTTCAGTTATCTGCACGCCTCAGCCACAAACTTACCCCATAATTGACGGCTTTATTCGTCAAAATACCTCAAAATTCCTACTCAACTCCCTGAACCCGCCAAGGTACAGGATCGATCGACTGCCCGTGCACGTAAAGTCCCCAGTGCAGATGAGGGCCTGTCGAAGCCCCCGTAGACCCCAAAGCGCCAATTACTTGACCGGCTTGCACAAAATCACCCTCTCTAACATTAATCCGGCTGAGGTGCATCAAAATACTTGCTACCCCTTGCCCGTGGTCAATACCGACGACATTCCCGTGGATTTTGAACCCTTGGGATTCTCGTCCCACCAGAGACACCCGGCCAGCAGCCGGTGCCATTACCGGAGAACCGTAAGCGCCCGCGTAATCGACGCCGCGGTGGTAGTAGTCTTGGGCAAATACCCCATTATAATATCGGCGCACCCCGTAAATAGTGGTAATTTCGCCGTAGTTGGGGCGTAACAATTTGCCGTCCCAAAATTTTTGGGGTGTCACCAGTGCTTTAAATGCGTCTACCCGATCGAACTCGGCATCAGTACCTTCACTGTCTTTTCCTGGTGGGAGCGTGATAGATTGAGTGGGAAAATTGCGCGATCGAACTTGCACGCTCAACTTCTGTACTTGTCCGTCACCGGCGACTTGCAGAAGGCGAGCACCAGCCTTCTCTAGCGGAGTTGTCGGTAGTAGCGCCCGAAAGCGATTATTGCCCATTGGAAAAGCTGGGTAATTTTTTTGCAGTACAGAAACCGTGGGAGTCGGGCTGCTGCTATTTACCTGAATAATTACTGACAGCGTATCTCCCAGTTCGGGATTTGCCGGTGTCACCTGCACCTGCAAAGCTTGCACCGGCATGGCAAAACTCAGAATACCAGCAACAATTGGCGCGATCGAACTTATCGTTAGCTTATTTGCTTTCAACTGTCGCCACCGGGAAATAGCACCCATAGATATGTTCGCACTTTGTCCGCAGTTGCCTCGATTCACAGTCATGAGCATAGTTAGGCTTCCTTAACCTTTGTCAAACTAATGTTACACAAAGCTTGTAATTTTAGCACTTTTTTTGTGATCCGATAGCCTCAGATGTAGGGTGCGTCGGGATCGCCAATATTCGCATCAAATCGACAATCCCACCCCGACGCACATACAATTAGCTGACGTGTGCCTTCGGAAGAAACATTTTTTCAACTATATTTTTCCGCAGATAAACCGTCAGAGGTTTTTCGATCAAAGAGTAGAATATGCAGCCGAGAACTACGGCAAACAATGCCACCAGAGCCGGAGCAAAGAAACCGTCGAAATATTTTCCTAAATTCGCCTTTTGCACAATTTTTGTACTTGCTGATATCACCGGACTGTGGAGCAGAAATATTGAATATGAGGCATCGCCTAGAAAGATGAAAAGAGCAGGAATTCTCGGAGAATCCTTAAGGTCGATCGAACTTGCAGCAACGATCAACAGAGCTGCCAGCACTGCAAAAGTCTTGATCCGATCGAACTCAATGTTGCCCCAAGCTACCAGTATTGCTAATATAAGATATCCTAAATTGGCTATCCCAAATAATATCCATCTGTAATTGGTAATTTTCTTGTTATATTTAATCACTATATAGGCAGCCAAGCCACCCAAAACAAATTCTAGATTCATATTACCAAATACTAGATTTAGTAAGAAAAAAGTATCGGGAAATTGTATGACTTTAGAAAAATGTAGAAGTGTGATCAATAGCCAAGCCAAAAGTATAGGCACTGATTGTTTAGGCTTGAACCAGATAGCTATGCTGAACAATACGTAAAAATACATTTCGTAAACTAAAGTCCAACCTACATCCAGAATTGGCTTGTCATTTTGAGGAATCAAGAGCAGCGACAGAATTATCTTTCCCAAACTTAAATCTTGAGCATTAGCAAAACCGGGAATAACTAGAAAGAAACACAAAACTATCAGAGTAATTATCCAGTAGATCGGGTAAATGCGGACGCAGCGCTTGACTAAAAATGATTTTAACTGGTCTTTTTTCCCGATCGCCGATCGATGAACATACACCATGATAAAACCGCTCAATACAAAAAAGTAATCAACACCACTCCAGCCAGCCTGAAATAGATTAAAAAAAGTAACTTGATTTAATCTCTCTGTGCTCATCTGGTTGACGTGAAACATTACCACCAATAACGCCCCAATCCCTCGATAAACTTGCAAGAGATTGAGCTTTTTGTGAGGAGTGGAACTCTTTGTCATGAAAAAATACCTTGTTCAACAGTGGCAGTTGGGCTTGCTACTCAACTATAGTCAACGCCCCCAACATAGTCAACACATTAAACACTATAATATAACTTTACACTTTTTTCATAAAGTTGTGCAAGAAGACTTCCGACTGATCGTTGACTTAGTTCTAGTTCTCGCTGCTGCCGCAGCAGGAGGACTCTTTGCATCGCTATTGCGACAACCGGTAATTCTCGGGTATCTCCTGGGAGGGATCGTAGTTGGGCCGGCTGGTTTGGGGTTGATCAAAGAATTAATTCAGGTAGACACCCTAGCTGAATTTGGCGTTGCTTTTCTGTTGTTTGCCTTGGGAGTTGAGTTTTCTTTCGCCGAGCTCCAAAAAGTTAAAGCGATTAGTTTGGGCGGCGGGGGTTTGCAAATTGTGCTGACGATCGCCTTTACTACTGCAATTTCCTTGGCTGTAGGTTGGGTAGAATCGCCCGCCCAAGGCGTGTTTTTAGGGTCGATTCTGTCGCTTTCTTCGACAGCAGTTGTACTGAAGTGCTTGATGGAACGCAACGAAAGCGGTACTTCCCACGGTCAAGTCATGCTGGGAATCTTAGTAGTTCAAGATTTGGCCTTGGGGCTAATGTTAGCAGTTTTGCCTGCCCTCAACCAGCCCGCAGAGGCGATCGGCATCACGGTAGCGTGGGCCCTGCTGCGAATTAGTTTATTTGCTGCCGGTGCTGTCGTCGCGGGCATTTGGATCGTACCGCAGTTGCTGCGCTACCTCGCGAAAACAGAGAGTCGGGAACTGTTTTTGCTGGGAGTTGTGGTTTTGGCTTTAAGCATTGCCCTGCTGACAGAATATTTGGGTTTCTCGATCGAGATGGGCGCATTTGTAGCGGGCTTGATGATTTCTGAGGTGGAATATGCCGACCAAACTCTAACTTATGTTGAGCCTTTGCGAGATATTTTTGCATCCCTATTTTTTGTGACGATCGGAATGTTAATTGACCCGTTTTTTCTCTGGAACCATCTAGAATTAATCCTGGGACTGGTATTTTTAGTATTTGTCGGCAAGTTCTTGATCATAACGCCGATCGTCCGATTGTTTGGCTATCCACTAAAAACAGCATTAATCGCAGGTTTGGGCTTAGCTCAAATTGGAGAATTTTCCTTTGTTCTGGCTAGTTC
>JAJAYT010000588.1 GCA_026786085.1 Microcoleus sp. CAN_BIN18
AACTCGCCTACGCCGTAATTCATGGAGTAGAAGTTAGAGGACAAAGGGGAAATTACACTACACAACGTCTTAAGTTTAACTCCAATTAGGTAACTTAATGTTTTGTTACATAGATAGGTTTTTCCCCGCCTACCTACTTAGAGCGAGAGTTATCCGAGTTACGATCGCAGCAACAGACAAAACTTGATTTACCAGAACCTGCTGACTTGCTTAACCGGCTGAAGGGCAAGCGCAAAAAATCCAAGACAGACTTGGCAGACGTTGAGGCATTACTTGATCTAATCTGAATCCTCCGACCTGACACTCCCTTAGTCTCAATCGAGATACGCATAGCGTGAATAAAGCTTGACTACTCTCAGGCAACAGTCACTTACCCGCTCTAACCAGGCGGGTTTTTTGTCCAAAAATGCGATCGCCTAAAACAACAGGCATATTCTCAAAGTAGCTAGCTAGAGTAGCTAGCTACTTTTAAAATACATGGCAGTGAACACATAAGCTAGCTCTAGAGTATTGCTAGATGAGATTGCTTGCAGTCAGGTAACAGGCAAGGGAGACTTAAGGGTGTAAGTCAGTCCCACAATGCTTCAAAAGTACCTAAAATGACTGTATTACTCGATAGTTCCTAGAATCCTGACTACCGATGGCTGTAACTATTGGTAAATGGTTAAAGCACTGTATTTTGAAGATACCGGGTTTCTGGAATTATGAAAATTAAAGAAGATCGCGGACGATCGCCACCAAGAACCAAAAATTTGTTTAAATAGCTTGTCGGGAAACACGTTTCTCAAAATGAGCCTGAGTCTGCTGCAAAAGTTGTTCGCGACTGTCCTTAGCGGTAGTAATGGTAGGGAGCAAATTGCGAGCTTGTAAAGTCATGTGAAGCTGTAGGTGTGCTACATATTCACTGACATCTTCGCGCAGGGAGCAAGCCGGGTAACGTTTTAAAGTAGATTGCAAAGTATTCTCCTGCTTTAGGTTTGCAGCATTTTCTAATAAAAATAGAGATTATCATGCTCTACTTCTAATTGTGTACTCCGTAATGAAGTTTAACCTTTGGACTGCTATTTTGTTACAATTGTTTACATAATATTGCTTAAATAAGTAAATCCACCTCATTAAAGGTAAAATACCGATCGCTAAAAAGCTTGCTGTGTATGTCTTCTTCCTTCTGTCGCGACGATAACTAAAGCCTTCTTCCCTCTTCCTTCTTCCTTCTACCGATCAGGAGTCGATCGCCCATGCAGTCTCAAGCAGTAGCACACAAGCACACATTAAGTACATTTGTCAATAGCAGCAGCCAAACAGCCGCCTACCTCGACATCGGCAGCGGCCCACCCTTATTGCTGTTGCACGGTTTCTTCGGAGAAAAGACTTGCTGGCTACCATTAATTGAATTATTGCAATCTCAGTTTCGGTGCATCAGTTTAGATATGTTAGGTTTTGGAGAATCTAGCAAACCACAAATCTGCTACGACGTAGCTGTCGAAGTTGCCTTTGTGCGGCAAGTTGTAGAACAGCTAAATATCGAACCCTGCTGCATCATCGGACATTCTTTTGGCGGTTGGGTAGCCTCTGCATATTCCCTAAAATATCCTAATTCCGTCAGCAGTTTAGTATTAGCAGCACCTGCGGGAATTCGGGACGACAGTTTTTGCGGTCAATACGACGCTTTGCGACCGTTGCTATGGAAAACCCCAGTCATCGATTTGGCCTTACAATTGGCACAACCTTTTGCTAATTTAGCGGGAAAAACTGACAAATTGGAGCAAATCTCCGGGTGGCGGCGCGAGTTAATGTCTCAACCAGTAGCAAGGTCATTTTTAATGAGCCGGATGCGGCCGGAAGACGCAGTTGATACAGTAGAAAAAGAAATTCACAAATTGCAAATTCCTACCTTAGTCATCACAGGAGATAGCGACGAAACAATTCCTCTATGGCACTGTGAAACCTATGCCAACGAGATACCAAGGGCTGAGTTAGCAATTATTCCCAATGCCACTCACGGATTGCCACAAACTCAAGCTCAATTCATGGCGAAGTTGATTCGTAAATTTTGGGATAATTAAGAAAACCTTTGCTACAAGCCGAATTCTAAAAACTGTGATAGACAACCAATTAAAAATAATTGTATTTTAGGATACTACTTCAATCGAAAATACAGAATATATTAGTAGTATTGTAGATTTTTTTTTATGGCTATCACATCTTGTGTCAGCACGAACTACAGACATTTAGTAGATTCGGAGGTATTACGAATGGCAGTGCTGAGCAATTACTTTAATCTCGAAGAAATTACCACAGCCAGAAAAGTTAGTGCTGCGGTAATTAATATCAGTGGCCGCCAGCGAATGCTTTCCCAGCGATCGGCATTTTTTTGTATGAGATTGGTTGCTTCTGAGAATGCGGCAGAAAGAGCAAAACTGCGCGGGAATTTGTTAGAGGCGATCGATCTGATGGAAAAATCTCACCACGATTTAATTAATACTGACAGCAGCATCAACTTAGCGAGTCCCCCTTCACCCACCGTCAAGGCGATGTATTTTGAGGCGCCGCTGTATCTAGACAAGCAAGTCCGCGAATATATCGATCGCATCAAAGCATTAGTCGAAGTTCCCGATGCCGAACTTACCCTGGAAAATCCCGATTTGCTGTACATTGTCGAAGCAGCGGGCGGCGAATTGCTAGCAGCTTTCGACGCCGTGGTGAGTCAATACCAGCAAGAAAGCGAAATCGAACAATTTGAAATCGACCTCAAACAGGTTGAACTTTATCAAGAAAGCTGTGCTGCTACCACGAAAGCAGAAGCTCAAGCAGCCGAGATCGATCGCGCACTTCGCGAACTCAAAGAAACTCAAGCTCAACTCCTCCACAGCGAAAAAATGTCTTCCCTCGGAGCGTTAATGGCTAGTATCGTCCACGAAATTAATAACCCAGTTAGTTTTATTTACGGCAACTTGAGCCATGCCGAAATTTATACTAAAGACTTGCTGCACCTGCTGAAACTCTATCAAGAATACTGTCCGAATCCCAGTCCCGAAATTAAAGATCAAATCCAAGAGATGGATCTTGATTTTCTAGTTGAAGACTTGCCCAAAGTTATGTCTTCCATGCAAATGGGTTCCGATCGCATTCGCGAAATTGTCAAATCTATGGGCAGCTTTTCGCGGACAGATAACAGTAACATGATGCTGTGCGATTTGCACGATAGCATTGACAGCACCATCTTAATTTTGCGAAATCGTCTCAATTCTAAAACCGACCGTCGCGACATTCAAATAGTTAAAAATTATGGAAAATTGCCTGCTGTAGAGTGTTATGCCGGACAGCTAAATCAAGTATTTATGAATCTAATTAGCAACGCGATCGATGCTTTAGAAGAGGCAGCACAAAATCAGCCCAATGCTGCGCTAAAAATTTCGATCTGCACAGAAGTAGCTGGGTGCGATCGCGTGAGAGTGCGGATTGCTGACACGGGAGCGGGAATGGAAGCAGAGGTAAAAAAACGAATGTTCGAGCAGTTTTTCACCACTAAGGCGATCGGTAAAGGTACTGGTTTAGGATTGTCTATTGTCTACAAAATCTTAGTAGAAAATCACCGAGGAACGCTCAGGTGCGAGTCTGAACCGGGGAAGGGAACCGAGTTTATCATTGAACTGCCGATGCAGCAAACTTAAACAATTTATCAGAACCCAAATGTATCTATGTTAATTGTTGTGGCACGGGCGTCCCGCCTGTGTTAATTGTGGTTAAAATTCACACATTTATTACTCCAATTCTAGCTTCAAAGTTGGCAACAGCTTTTCTAAATTTTTCAGAGATTTCTGTTGCCAGGGAACATCATTTGAACCCAATACCAAAAGTTGAATCGTTTTCTTTTTCCGCACGGTAATCACAAACTTAGACAACATACTGATACCAGAACTATTAACGAATTCTAATTTTTTTAGGTTTAAGGTAATAGTAGGCGGTTCGGGATTGGCGACTTCATTTAACAATTCAACTATTGGTGCATACTCTGCTGGCCCGCCCAGGCTGAGTTCGCCGATGAAGCTGACAGTCACCGATTCTCGATCGTATTGAATACTGTAGTCTTGACCTTTTATTTCCTGAATATCCATGATTTTGTAGTTTTCTGAGTGAATTATTGCGATCGCACAAAAGAATCAGTCGATTTTAGATTCTAGATTTTATATCTTAGATTAAATCCACAAATAAATTTCACATCTTGAACCTCTGTCTAAAATTTGGGGATTACCACTCATGAGTGTCAGGGGCTTATATTCGTTTTTGGGCGAGTAAATACTCCAAGAGTTAAAACTAAACGCTAATTTGAACGATCGTCGTAATAGCCAGCAGGAGGGGATTATCAGGCATCGTCTCAAATTTCCAACCGATTCTAGCTGAATAGTCATTAATCATCGTCAGCAATCCCAATCCCGATGTTTCGCTTTCCGATTCAGCATTCTTTTCAAGCTGCTGCAAATACAGCTCATCCGAGTCAGAATTAAACAGTTCTGTAATGAATTCCTGCAATTTTTTAGCCGCTGGTTCCTGCACATAGTTAGTGGCAAAAATTACCGCAGTCACGTCAAATTCTCCTATAAAGTGTATCCCAAACTTTACCTTATGATTGCAATCATCATCAGTAAATTTTATAGCATTTTCTAACAGTTCATTGGCTATGTAACTCACGGCTCCCTTACTTTGTTTTATCCGTTTTTCGCTGCTAGCATCCTGCTCGTCCACCGGTAGAAAGCTAGACAGATAATCGGCGATAAAATGAGCAGATACCCTATTGTTGCGCCAGCGCTGCTTGATGGGGCGAGAACTGGGCGTAAATGTAAGTTCCAGGGAGTCGTGATCCGGTGGAAATTGTTCAATGAATTCTCCAAAGATTTGTGTCACAGTTTGTAAGCTTCCAGATGTCATTATTTTTCTACCTCCTATTAATCTGTATGTGTCACTTTTGGGTAAATTTCCACACCCCATTCCAGTTAACAGGAATACTATTTGCTAACAGTAATTGGATGCGTTTTAAGTAGATTTGGCTGGGTTTGTCAGCGGGATTTAGCGCCACTATCCGTTCAAAACCAAGTTGGGCATTAGCAAAATTTCCCTGACAATATTCTTTCAGGGCTTCGTCAAAAATCGGCAAAGTTTGAATTTTGAGCGATCGCACTGGTTCTACTTCAACATCTAACACCTCAAAAACAGTAATGGCTTCTTGTCTACCTTTGACAATTGCACGATCCAAAAATCGAATATGATACTTTCCGGGTTGACTCAAACGTTGTACCACATCTCCTGAAATTAATAAAGATACGCCATAATACTTAGTTAAACTTTCCAGACGCGCCGTGAGATTGACATGATCGGACAGCGCATCGGCTTGCATCCGATTCGCTTCTCCAATAATCCCAACCATTGTATCACCGACATGGATACCCATGCCAATATTCAGCGGTATGTCCCCATTTATTTGACGGCTTTGATTGTATTTTTGCAACTGTTCAAACATCACAATTCCTGCCTGAATAGCATCATCAACGCCGTCGGGAAAAACTGCCATCACTCCATCTCCCATATACTTGACAATAAAACCGTTGTGATTGCGAATTTCGGGACTAATTTGCTGTAAATAGGTATTGATGAAGTCAAAGTTTTCTTGAGGAGTCATTTGCTCCGCCATCGTTGTGAAGGAACGCAAATCCGAAAACATGATTGCCATCTCTTTGCTCACGTGATCTCCAAGCTGGAAATCAACAATGCTCTGCTTGCCGAGAAATTGGAGATATTCATCGGGAACAAAACGTCCGTAAGCCTGCAAAAGTTTCTCTAATTCCTGTTCCCGCGCTTTCACGGTTTGCACCATGTGCGAGAATACCTGTGCCAGTTCTCCTAGTGCATCACTCCGCGCTACCACCTCTGACAATATCTGAGGTTCAAAGCTGTTGTTTTTCACAGCAATAGCTGCATCTATCACCTTTTTTACCTGGTGGATGTAAGTCTGCATTTCTCGATTTTTATGACGGATCTGGTTTTCTAGATCCGTGGAGTGTTCCGTGATAATTTCTACTAAAGTTTCATAGCTATTTTTTTCGTCTTCGACTTCCTCAAGTTTTTGCCTCAAATCCTGTAGCTGGGCATTGAGTTCTTCGGCCGATTTAGATTGTACTAAATTTATTTTGGGTTTCATAATTTATACTCCCGAATTTGGGATTGCAAAATAGTTTCACTCGCTCGCTGTACATTACTAGAACTTACACCGGATAGAGAAATCCGGTTTCTGCTTCGATGCTTCGGCACTAAATCCAAGAGCGAAGTTAGAAGCCGGGTTGATGACAGTCAATCATAAATTATGCACAATATTTCCCTGTTGCTTCAATACTAGCAAAGTAATGTCATCAAATACCTTTTGTTCTCCAATAAATTCTCGCAAATCATCAATCGCAGCTTGTTTAATTTCTTCGGCGCTCAAATGCCAGTTTTGAGAAACCACTTCACAGAGTCTTTCGATACCGTAGAATTGTTTGTGGATATTTCTAGCTTCGGGGATGCCGTCAGTGTAAAGCACCACCCCGTCCCCCGGCTCTAAGTCTACTAAAACATGGCCGATCCAATCTGAAATATCCTCATCTAAGCCGATGGGAAAGCCTAAATCCATCATGTCAATGCGTTCAATTTTACCGCCTTTTCGGACTACCAGAGTTTCCTCGTGTTGACCGCTAATACTAACTTTACAGTCTGCATAATTGAGGAGAGCTAGCGTCAGGTTTTTGTCCGATTTCATCCGCTGAATATTTTTGTAAATGGTGCGATTAAGAGTAGCTAAAAAGCGCACCGGGTCTGATTCTGGCATTTCCTGAAGTGTGCGAACGGCAGTTTGAGTCATCACCATCAAAATGCCACTTTCTAGTCCGTGTCCGGTGACATCGCCAATGCAAAGCGTAACCACCCCATCATTAAAAAGTACGTCGTAATAATCGCCACCAACTTCATCGGCTGCTTCCATAAATCCAGCAATATCTAACTCTGTAATTGCTGCGAGTTCCGCAGGTTTGGGCAGAATTAACTGCTGCATTTGTTTAAGGATATCGAGTTCGGCGCTCATCCGAACATTTTCGGTTTTGAGGCGCTGGTTGAGGGTAGAAATTGCCTGATTAGCTTGAGCTAGCTCGGCAGTACGTTCTTTTACTTTATCTTCTAGAGTTTGATAGAGCAGAGCATTTTCGATGGAGATAGCAGCTTGCGAAGATAGGATTTTTAAGACTTCCAATCTGTCAGCAGTAAATGCACCTGTGGCGAGACTGTTTTCTAAGTACAGAATGCCGATCGCCTGACCTTGGTTAACAATTGGAGTACACAATACGGATTTAGGTTGGTGCTGAATAATGTAAGGATCTGCTGCAAAGATATTTTCTTTAGCAATATCGTTAATTACCAAGGTTTTTCTGGTACGCCACACGTAGTTAATGGCTGTGATGGGGAGATGTTGGCTTTGAGCAAGTGCAATATTTGGCAAATAGCATTGCTCGTCTATATATTTAGCAACAATCAATAATTCACCATCCCTTTCTAAGATCAAAGAGCCTTTTGATGCGCCTGCATTTTCGATCAATATTCGGATCAAGGTTGATAGCAATTCCTCGACGTTGATTTGTCCAGATATGGCTTGAGAAGCTTTGATTACTGTTTCTAAGTCTAGGAAATTGGAAATACCTTTGCTTGTCACAGTAAGGCCTGCCGCTATTGTCTCAGCAATTGCCTCTCCTGCATACAAAGTTGTTTGTTGTTCGAGAATGGGGGCGAGTAATTGGGCATATTTTTGTTGTAAATCATGGATTTTTGCCTGAGATCCCCAGCGAGCATAAGCGTAGTAAGCGTCTGTTAGATAGACGCGGGCAATTTTATCTTTACCTAATTCCAGGTAAAATTTAGCTGCAAGTTCGCTGAAGAGTGCTTCTTCTTGGAGGTATTGGTTTAATGAGGCGGTAGCAATGGCGCGATCGTACAAATCGATGGCTTCGAGCCTGTCTCCCAATACTCGTGCTATTTCTGCTGCTACTAAGTCATATTTGTGTTGATAATTCATCGGTGCGTGGAATGCCCAGGTTTGCATTTTTTCCTGATTGGCTCTCACTTGGCTCAAATATTGCGATCGCGCGATCGGCTCAGCATCGGGATACAGTGCCAACAGGGCTAGGGAATGGTAAAAGTTGTGCTGCGGCACCATCATCAGCGAACCGACACCAGCGACATATTGCTCTGCTAGCTGGGCATTTTCCACGGCACTTTCGATCTCGCCAAACAAATAATTGACAACCAATTTAGCAAAATACACTCCAAAAATGGAAGATACATTATTTGCTTCTAGCAAAACTGGCAGCAGTTCATCTTCATTAAAACTCTCGCCAACTAAGCGACATTTATCCTCAGCTAATCCTTGTAAATTTAATGTGAGTTGTCGCCATATCTGGGTATAATAAGTCTGATATTCTTGTTTGGAATTGACCATTAGTTGAAGATACTGCTCATATTTTTGATCTACAGATGTTAAGTCTTCTCCGCTAAAAAAGCTGTAGATGCAAAGATACATAGCAGAATAGCAAGCATACTCGATATCGCCAGTTTCCAAACCGCTTTGGACTGCTGACAGCAAAGACGGTATTGTCGATCGACTGGGTTCTTTCCAATGCCTCACGCAAGCATTGTAAACCATCAAAACTTTAGATTCAAATTCTTTGGCAGGGAATTTAGTTAATACTTGCAAAGATAGTTGACCGTATTGATAGCCTAATTCAATTTCTCCGATTACTTCACAGATTAAGCTGCAACAAGCATAGGCATAACTAGCCGGTGCAGAGTTTCCGTATTTGCTGCAAATATGTGCCATTGTAAAGACAACGGCTGGGTAGAGTTCTGGACTGGCTAGATAAGCGGCAGATGCGATCGCACATAAAATCCTCAAAGCAGCAATTTTATAGGCATCATGAATTTCTGGCAGATTAGCTAAGGCGGATATCTCCACCACCGCCGGCAGTTCGGTTTCCAAAGCAACACCCAGCATTTCCAGAACTTGCAATCCAGTATCTACTGCCGATTTCATCTGATTTTGGGCAATATAAGACTGAATTTGCGCTTCGTAAACTCGGAATCGATCGAGGAGATTTTGCGATCGGGATAAAACTATTTGGGCCAATTGGTGCGATAAATCGAAATTAGTATTCAAATATTCGGCTTCAACCGCTTCTACATACAGATCGATAGTCAAGTCGTATAAATTTGTCCAGCTATCATCTGGTAGCAGATTTCTGCCGATAGTTAAGTAATCAACAGCAGCAGCATAAGCTGTGGAATTTTTAGCTTTGCGCCCAGCAATTAAATTCAAGGAAGCTAGTTGATGTCTTTCCGTGCGATCGCAAATTAATTGCACTCCCACATTCAAGTGATTGACAATATCAAAAATCCGATCTTCCCGCACCCATTCCGTAGGGGCGGTGCCCCCGTGCCCGCCCGTCCCCCGGTACCCGCCCGTACCCCCGTACCCGCCCTTTTGCAGCAGCAATCTGCCAATTTTTAGGTGAGTTGACTGCTTTGCGTCGTCTGGAATCAAAGAATAGGCAGCTTGTTGAACGCGATCGTGCAAAAACTTGTAACTTGGCAGTTGAGAATCGGCAACGGCTAATTGTGCAGACTCCCCATCATCTGCAAAAAATTTGTAAACTTCACTTTGCGGTAAAATTAGACCTTCTTGCAATGCTTTCCACAAGTATGCTGCGGTGTCTATTTGAGATTTTTCGCAGACAACCGCTAAGGTTTCCAAATCAAATTGACTGCCAATACAAGCAGCTAATTTTAAAACATCTCGAGTATTGATTGGCAATTTCTGCAATTGATTCGCCACAAACTCGACGACATCATCGCTGACTGCCAATTCTCTAATTTTAGTAATATCGCACTGCCAGCCACCCCTTTCTCCCCCGGGCAACGAGGAGGTAAAATCGAAGTAAATTAACTTATCTTCGTGTAGTTTCTTGAGGAATTGATTGCTAAAAAAAGCATTGCCCTTAGTTTTGTGAAATATTAATTCCGTCAAGGAAAGAGAGCGGTCGATCGCACAACTTAAAGCATCAGCAACCAGACGATTCAAGTCAAGTTTTGAAAGGGGTGCTAGAGTAATTTGATTGATTATAGGGGCACACCGATCGATACCGTGGTTTTGTAGAGAAGATGAACCCGCACCTAGATTGCGAATCTCTGATAAAGTCAGCATTAATGGATGAACGTTAGAAACTTCATTATCTCGATAGGCGCCAATTAGCAGCAAATGTTGACCTTCTGATTCGCCGAGCAACAATTGCATTAATTTCAGAGATGCTGCATCTGCCCATTGCAAATCATCTAAGAAGATGACTAAGGGGTGATTTTTGGTAGCAAAGACACGAATGAACTTTTGAAATAACAGATTGAAGCGATTTTGTGCAGGACTAGGTTCTAATTCAGAGACAGCAGGTTGCTTGCCAATCAGCAGTTCTAATTCTGGGATAACATCAATAATTACCTGAGCATTATCGCCTAAAGCGGACAAAATTTTGGCTTGCCACTGCCCAACTCGATCGACACTTTCTGTGAGTAATTGCCGCAGGAAACTTTGCAGAGCTTGCACCCATGCCGAAAAGGGAATATCGCGCCTGAATTGGTCGAATTTCCCTTTGATAAAGTATCCCCGCTGCTGAACGATCGGCTTGTGAACTTCGTTAACGACAGCGGTTTTGCCAATCCCCGAAAAGCCCGCTACCAGCATGATTTCGGTAGTAGCTGTACGGGGTAGTTTATGAGGTTCTCGGCTGCTAGGAGAGGATACTTCCAAATCGGCGGCTGCGGCATTTTCCTGGGGACAGGCGACGCGCCCGAAGGCAGCTAATAGGGTTAAAACTTCGCTCTCCCTGCCGTAAAGTTTTTCGGGAATGACAAAGCGTTCAGAAATGTCTCTGCTGCCTAATTCAAACAGTTGAATAGTGCCATGATTTGAGTATTCTTTTAAGCATTTTTCTAAATCGTGTTTGATACCAAAAGCTGTTTGATAGCGTGCTTCCGCTGTTTTAGCCATCAGTTTTAGCACAATGTCATTCAATACTTGGGGGATGGCGGGATTTTGGGCGATCGGGTGAATTGGCTGGCGAGCAATGTGACAGTGAACCAATTCCATCGGCTCCTGAGATTGAAATGGCAATTGTCCTGTCAACAGTTCGTAAAAAGTTATTCCTAGGGAGTAAAAATCGGTGCGGTAGTCAATCCCACGATTCATTCTTCCAGTTTGTTCGGGAGACATATAAGCTAATGTCCCTTCCAAGATATTGGGGTTTTTAATTTCTTGATGTTCTCTAGGTAAAAGCGATGAAATACTAAAGTCTATGAGTTTAATAGCTTTAGTTTGAGGGTTGATTATAATATTCTGGGGTTTGATATCTTTGTGGATAATTCCGCTGTGATATAGCACGTCTAACGTCGAGCATATTTGAATGGCAATCTGCAAGAATTCGCCTAGGTAATTGGTAAATTTTCCCTGAAGTCCAAAAGCATCATTGGTGATGTATTCAGCCAGGGAAATGCCGCCAAAGTCCTCCATCACCAAGGCAAAACCGTTACGGTATGCTTCCAGACTTAAGTGTTTGACAATACCGGAATTTTCAATATTTTTGGCAATGGTGTACTGATTGCGAAACTGTACCAGTTCGCTGAAAGTTGGATACTCAGACTTGAGCATTTTGATGACTACTGGTTGATTGTCTGATTCTGAAAAACCTCGATAAACTAAGGTTCTGGTGCCGGAGTAGAGTTGTTCGCTCGTGCGGTAGCCGGGAATTGCGATCGGGTTCATATAGCAATTATCAAATGAGTGAGGTACAGATTTAGATTTTAGATTTTAGATTTTAGATTGGGGAATTTTGGAATTGGTAATTAACTGGCGAGACACGAAAGTTTAGAACCGCTAGAGTTGCTAAATCCTAGTCAGCTTTTCGTTCAACCAATATCAAACAAGTTTGTGTTGATTAGTTATTAGTTTACTACTGTTCCCAAGGTTTCGGGAAGATTTGAGAAAAAATAATGATGTGATGGGCGCTGGCGAACCCCACGCGCCACACAACAAATTTTTTTTAAAAAAATTTATCGCGTGCTTGTGAAGCGCTTGCTTCCGGGGAGCGATCGCCTGTACAAGTCACATCTGGGATATTCCAGAAGTGTTGAATGATAGAAAAAGATTGCCAGGATTGGCAAACAAATGTATAATGACAGAGCTATAAAATATTAAAAATCAACTAAAATGCTATTTTCTAACTTCCCCAAAATTGTGAAAAGGTATCTCGCCC
>JAJAYT010000589.1 GCA_026786085.1 Microcoleus sp. CAN_BIN18
CGGCAGTGCCGTGTCCCTACCGTGATTAATTGTAGGGAAACGGCACTGCCGTCTCCTGATTGTGGGTAATCTAACCAGTAGACAGTTAGCATTCAATGCAAGCCATTAAAAAATTCTCGAACCGCAGCGGGCTGATTATCTGGCTGAACGAAGCTAGCCAGTAAAACCAAATCGAGTTCCGGGAAAAATTCGCTATTCTCACATTGTTGATACCTGCTACTATACAATCGATAAAGCGAGAATTGCCCATCTTGCCAAAACCAAAGTTCAGACACATTTAAACCTAAATAAACCTGTAATTTATCGATACCACCGCTAGTAACAATGACTTCGATCGCAAAATCTGGAATATCCTTTAATTCTCCCACACAATAGCACTCATCGGGTTCTAATCCCCTGGCTTCTGCTTCATTGCGATAGGTGGTAGAACCGCAACCATGTAGATCCAAATCTTTAGCAAAAGCATAGATTTCCAAAAGGCGACCGATGGTTGTTTTTTCGCGTTCGTGTCTGGGAGATAGGGTCATAACTTCAAGGATTCCTTGGCAATAGGTGAGGCGCAGTCCCGGTACCTCTTCGAGAACAGAATCAATGGTAAGATAGTCCTGCCAACTGATTCCTCGTAGAATCAGGCGTTGTTCGGTTTCAGTATCGAGTTTTTCGAGAAGATTTGTGTTCATAGTTGAGCGGCGTTCTATGTTGATAATATTATAGACTAAATATATGTAGGTTGGGTTGAGGTCCCGAAACCCAACTCTTTATTTAAAATCAGGTGTTGGGTTTCGCTATCGCTCTACCCAACCTACTTTATCTATTTGAGAAACGCTATATAAAACATAAAAACCCGGTTTCTTCAAGAAACCGGGTTTCTAAAAACCCGAAATTACTAATCGGTGGCAGTACCTACAAGTTCGATTAATTAGGCGGATCAAAACGGTTGACAGAAAGCGCAACACCGATCATCGGGAGCGCGACACCGAAGCAAATCAGCCACTGATCCAGGTTCATCGGAGCCGTCTCGAAGATGCGATTGATAAACGGAGAGTTAGCAAACACAAGCTGCAACAGCATGGCGATCGCAATTCCCACACCGAGGGCGGGAGCACCACTAACTTGTTGCTTAGAACCGCTAAATTTAGCCATCAAAGAAGGTAGCAACTGGCTGAGACTCAATAGGTAAAAAATTCTTCCCATTACCAAAGCTTGAATTGCCATTGTCCGGGCTAGCGGCAAAGTTCCCCAATCCGATTGGCGCACCCATTCAAACATTCCGAAAATTATCGTCCAGTTGTACAAAGAAATTGCCAAGATTCGTTTGATCCGACTTTCAGTCAGGAAAGGTTCGTTAACTGGCCGCGGCTGCTGTTGCATCACCCCCGGAGACTTGGGCTCAAAAGCCAGCGGTACAGTCATCGTGATCGAGTTGAGCATATTCAGCCAGAGGATTTGCAGCGACAAAATTGGCAATTCTCGGCCCAGGAGGGTGCTGAGCAAAATTGTCATCGATTCTCCGCCGTTGACTGGGAGAATGAAGCTGATGGATTTAAGCAGGTTTTTGTAGACCGATCGACCTTCTTCCACCGCAGCCTCGATCGACGCAAAGTTATCATCGGTCAAAATCATGTCGGCGGCTTCCTTAGAAACCTCCGTACCGCTACCCATCGCAATGCCGATATCCGCTTGTTTGAGGGCGGGCGCGTCGTTAACGCCGTCTCCCGTCATCGCCACAATTTCGCCTTGAAGCTGCAAAGCTTCTACGAGGCGGAGTTTTTGTTCTGGGGCGACGCGGGCAAAAACTGAGCCGGCTTCTACGGCTTCGGCGAGTTCGTTTTTGTCCATTGCGGCGAGTTGAGCGCCGGTGTATGCTACAAGTTCTCTGTTATGTTTAGTTTTGCGGAATCCCATGCGACGGGCGATCGCCTTGGCAGTAGCGATGTGGTCGCCGGTGATCATTTTAACTTGGATGCCGGCGGTTTGACAGGCTTGGACGGCGGCGATCGCAGAAGCCCGCGGCGGGTCGATCATGCCTTGCAGTCCCAAGAAAACTAGGCCTGATTCTACGTCTGAGTGAGCAACGGAGTCCTGTTCGTCGGGAACGATTTTTTTAGCTAAAGCTAGGACGCGCAAGCCTTGATCGGCCATTGTATCGACTTGGTGGTGAATTTGGTCGCGATCGACTTCTGTCGAATTTCCTTGAGAATCGAGACTGGAACCGCAGCGGGCGAGAATTGATTCGACGGAACCTTTGACATACAAAATTTTGCCGCTTGTCGGAGTTCGGTGCAAAGTTGCCATGTATTGAAACTGAGATTCAAAGGGAATTGAATCCAGCCGTGGCATGGACTTTTCTAAGACTTGCTGGCTAAGTTCTGCTTTTTTGCCCGCGGCAATTAAAGCTCCTTCCGTCGGATCACCGACGACAATCCAATTATCGTCTTTGAATTCGAGCTGAGAGTCGTTGCAAATCAGTCCGGCTTGTAAACATTCTTGCAAAGTTGGAGCTTGACTGACTGTAATTGGTAGTTGGTTGAGTTGAATTTCGCCTTCGGGGTTGTATCCCGTACCTGTAACTGAGTAGGATTCGCCGCCGGAATAGATTTCTTGCACCGTCATCTGATTTTCCGTCAAAGTTCCGGTTTTGTCGGAACAGATGACTGTAGCGCCGCCTAGGGTCTCTACTGCGGGGAGTTTGCGGACGATCGCATTTTTGGCAGCCATCCGCGAAACGCCGACGGCGAGGGTGACGGTGATCACGGCAGGAAGTCCTTCGGGAATTGCGCCGACAATCAGGGCGACTGCGGGTTCGACTGCTTCTTTAAAGGCTGAAACTCCGGCTGGAACTGGTCGCCCTAAACGCACTGCAAAGGTCAAGGTTGCCATTCCCAACACGAATAACAGCCAGTTTTGACTGAATTGGTTAAATTTGCGGGTGAGGGGCGTGGTGAGGTCGATGTGGCGGTCTAATAGTTGGGAGATTTTGCCGGTTTCGGTGTTGTTGGCGATCGCAATTACGATACCGCTACCTTGGCCGAAGGTAACAAAACTGCCCGCATAGGCCATGTTATCGCGTTCTGCGAGGGGCGTTTCTGCTGGTAAAACCAAGTCTCCCGACTGTCCGAGTTGTTTTTCGACAGCAACGGATTCACCTGTAAGTCCAGATTCATCAATTTGCAAGTCGCGCACTTTCACTAAGCGCAAGTCGGCGGGCACTTTGTCGCCGGAAGTCAGGGTTACTAAGTCGCCGACAACGAGTTCTTTGGAGGGAACTCTTAATTTTTTGCCTCCCCGGATGACTGTGGCTTCGGTGGTGACTGCTTGGGCTAGGGCTTCAATTTTTTTCTCAGCCCCTGCTTCTTGGATAAAACTAATAGTAGCGTTTGTGGTGGTTACGCCCCAAATTACGCTGGCGTTGAGCCATTGTCCAATCACTGCTTTGATTAAACCTGCACTCAGCAAGATGATTAGCAAAGGTTGGTTAAATTGCAGGATAAATTTTAACCAAGCTGGTTTTCCTGCTTTGACTATTAGTTCGTTTGGCCCGAATTGTTGTTGCCGGCTGGCTGCTTCTGTCGGATCGAGACCGCTTTCCAGGTTGGTTTCTAATATAGTTCCAACCGTTGATCTGTCTAAGTAGTGCCAATATTGCTCTGCTACGTCTACATCGTTTGCGGCTGTTGCTGGCATAATTTTTCCTGATTTTTTGCTATTTGGTGAGCTTTTATCGCTGCTGAATCGGCGTGCTTAATACAGTGCCTCGCTCGTTGGAGCGTGAATATATTGAGCGACAAGAGGGTTGGTTAATTGTTTTAATACATTATGACTGCGATCGATCTAACAACAGATGTGTCTGTCTTTTGCAATACGTTTGGGAAATTATTTTCTGTGCTAAATTTTTATGGAGAGTTGCCCGAACCTGTAAAAAAAAGTTGCTCAACTCATTGACATTTGGCACGTTTTAGGCTGTATAGAGTCCTGAGCCCTTTAGCATAAACGGTTTGATTCCCGTACTCTGCAACTGTCAATTGTCAACTGTCAACTGTCCACTGCTATATGTCTTTCTTGTCTTGTTTATTTTGCAGTTTTATGATCTGTCATTTTCTCACTCTGCGACTCGCCCGCGGTCGATCGCGCGCGTGTTAAAACCTAGGTTAAGCAACAAAATTTTGATCTCATGGAAATAGTGGTGACGCTGCTGCTGGGTTCGGTGCTGTTTGTCTGGGGAATGCGGTTAGGGAGGGTGTTAGTTCGATCGGGAGTGACGGCTAACGATCTGTTTAAGGGCCGAAACTCGATCGCCCTGCTGTTTTTAGGTTTCTACTTTGGCTTGCTGCTGCTGGCGTTAAATCTGCCTCAAATCCCAGCTTTGCCGATCGAGTGGCGCGTGCACGGGATGCAAGTAACTTGGACTCTGCTGCGGGTGATGCTAATGGGAGTCTGCGGTATTGGATTTAGCATAAGCTGGCTGACGGCGCGATCGCAAGTAGTAGCAGTAATTTTAATTGGCTGGCTGGGCTTGGGCGGATTTACCGGGGCTGAAGCCTATTTTATGGCGCCAATTTACGCAGATTTAATCGATAATTTGCAGCCCAACGGTGTGTTTCGGCAAACATCTAACAGCAGTTGCGCACCGGCAGCGCTAGCAACCGTGTTGAGGCGTTGGGGAATCGAGGCGACGGAATCGAGTGTGGCGCGTTTGGCGGGTACGAGTCGCTTGGGCACTTCGATGCCACAGTTGATTGTAGCAGCGAGGGGGTTGGGCGTAAGTGCGATCGAGCTAGCGCCGACTTGGGAGCAAATTCAGCAAATTAATCGCCCCGGAGTGCTAGCAGTTTGGCTGTTTGACGGCCCTCGGAAGCTACCGCACGCAGTAGCTTTGCTAGGCATGAATGACAGTATAGCAGCCATTGGAGACCCGGCGCGGGGCAAGATTTTCTATTTAGACAGAGCAACTTTTGCTTATGTCTGGCGGGAGGAATACGTGCCGATTTTTCGTGCTGCGGATATCTTGTTAAGTGACAAACAGGCTATTAATTATTTAACTAAATTAGGATATAATAGTGGCGATTTGAAAGCAGACATTGAGCGATTTCAAACAGATAAAAAATTGCCAATCAGCGGCAAATTAGATAGGATGACTAAATTAATGTTGAGCGGCCCTTTTTTGGAAGGCGTGCCGAGATTGGATGGGAAATAGTTACTAAAACACATCCAGATATGCAGGTTCGTAGTGCGGACTTCAGTCCGCAATAATGAGCGGACTAAAGTCCGCACTACGAACTAATTTTAAATCAGTCAATCGATGGGACATGATATAACGAGCCAATCGCTTAAGTTATTAAATTTTCATTCCTAAGTGATTACTTCTGAGTTTCTAGCAGCTTGCGAATTTTACGTAATGTGCGCGCGGCGCACCCTAGGTATAAAAACCAGGCCAAGTATCAATTGACTGAGTAGATTTAACCACATTCATTCCCGCCGTTGCGAATCTTAGAAAAGCCACATCTGCTTGTTCCGTAAAATCAACAACACCCGGAACAACCACCGGCGAAGTGCAATCTTCCAACAAATAAACTTTCTTAGCCAACTTCACATCTCGCGCCAAAATTTCCGTCAGCAAATCATCAATCGTCCAAGCAACGCAATGACTCTTAGCTTGTCCAGCAATAATTACTGCATCAAATTGGAGCAACTTATCAATAAAACTAGCATTCTTTTCCGCAATCAGCTTTCCATCACATCCATCTAAGACTTCCGGTTGCAAAACCGAATAATTTTCGGTTAGTGGATTGCCACCTTTAATCTCAAAAAGTGCTTGACTATTGCGCGCCATACTATGAAAAAATATCGCTTCTTCCACAGCCGAAACCAGGGCGTGTCCGATGCCGCCCAGCATCGAGTGATAGGGCCAAATTGTTAGCGGAAATTTGCCATTCTCACTAAGTTTCGTGACGTAGTGCAGAGCGTGTTTTTGCAGTGCTGCAAAGTTGCCACCTGCGATGCTGTAGGCGACGGCTGGATTAACTTTCCAGATCCCTTTTTCAACATCTTCTAGGCTAATGGAAGTTGCAGCAGGTTGCGGGTGTTCCCCTGCTTCATCGATCCAAAATATGGGATGAAAAATTTGCATAGCGGTATGCGTGTCCATTGTCGGCGCGATCGTTGTAATTCCGTCTAAATTGCGGTAAATGAACTCGCACAGCCGTACATTGTCGTCTACTGCACCGCTACCCGAACGCCCGCCGACAAAGAGTTCAAATTCGGGTACGCAAAAAGTATTTTGGGCATCAATTATCAACAAACAAATGCGATGTTTATCCCTAGCAGCGGGCAGAATACTGTGTTTGATAGCCCATTCTTTAGCTTGATCAGCACGTTCTTGATAAAGTACCCGCCAGACTTCGCTGACTTTTTTTGAGTCAAAATACTCAGGGATCGGGAGTAAGCTTTTTGCAATCATGGCTAATTTATTTCGCGGTACTTGTGGCAATAACTTAAGTTATAATTATAAAAACATTAAATCATTCATCAACCTTTCCTTCTCTCCTTTCTTCCTCTGCGCCCTCTGCGCCCTCTGCGGTAAAAAAAAATCAAAAATCTCATCGAATTAGACTACAATAATCATAGCTATTTACGGTGAATCATGCCACAACCAGAAAATCCCAATTATTCCCGGAATATTTTTCAACGCAGATTATTATTTTTGTTGATCGCCCTTTTCATCCCCATCTTAATTCTAACAACTAAATCTTCCTATATTCAAGATATTTTAAGAACTGGGTTAATCCAGATCCAGAATCTAGGCTGGTGGGGGCCAGTAGCTTTTATTGTCACCTACAACTTAGCTACTGTACTATTTATACCAGGTTCTGTCTTGACCCTGGGAGGCGGGGTGATTTTTGGTTTGTGGTGGGGTTCAATTTACGTGTTTGTCGCAGCAACTTTAGGCGCTACCTTTGCTTTTTTGATCGGGCGATACCTGTCGCGCGATCGCGTGGTAAAATGTATGGAAGCTCATCCCAAGTTTAAAGCGCTCGATCGCGCCGTTGCTAAAGAAGGATTAAAAATAGTCTTTTTGACTCGTCTCTGCCCTTTATTTCCGTTCAACTTATTAAATTACGCCTTGGGAATTACCCAAGTTTCTTTAAAAGATTACGTCTTAGGTTCCTTCGGGATGATACCAGGAACTATTATGTACGTTTACTCGGGTTCTTTGGTGGGAAATATTGCTGCAATCGGTACGGGAACTCAGCCTGCAAATCCAGAAGCAGAAGCAGTAAAATGGTTGATTAATATCATCAGTTTTATTGCCGCTTTCGCCGTCACTTTCTCGCTCTCTCGTATTGCTCGCAAGGCTTTGGATGAAACTGTTTAATTAGGAGAATTTGCTCATGTCGCAGTCAAAAGCCGATCGCATAATAGTTCATCCGATGGACGAATACAACCAAAAATTAGTCTCCTATTTACATCCGCCCGATTGTGTAAATCCGCAGCCTGCTACCTGTTACAACTTAGTAGTAATTGGCGCAGGGCCCGCCGGATTAATTGTGGCTGCGGGGGCCGCTGGTTTGGGTGCAAAAGTTGCTTTGATTGAAAAACATTTGATGGGCGGCGACTGTTTGAATGTCGGTTGTGTACCGTCAAAAGCGATGATTCGATCTGCCCGCGCTGTCGGCGATATCTGGAATGCCAGTAAATTTGGCGTTAATGTTCCGAACAATCCCGAAGTAGATTTTGCCGCAGTCATGGAACGGATGCGCCGGATTAGGGCGGGTATCAGTGATGTTGATTCAGTCGATCGCTACCAGCACAAATTAGGAGTCGATGTTTTCTTAGGTTACGGCTCTTTTACTAGCAATCATACCATAGAAGTCGCAGGTCAAACTCTTAAATTTAAAAAAGCAGTAATTGCCACAGGTGGAAGGGCGCGAAAACCGCAAATTCCCGGCTTGCAGGAAGCTGGATATCTGACAAATGAATCTGTATTTAATCTGACAGAAAGACCTCAGCGTTTGGCCGTAATTGGCGCTGGGGCGATCGGTTGCGAATTGGCTCAAGCCTTTCGCAGACTGGGTTCGGAAGTCGTGTTGCTGCACAAAAATGCTCATATTTTAGACAAGGAAGATGTCGATGCTGCTACCATTGTGCAGCAGGCTTTTGTCAGGGAAGATATTCAATTAATTATAGAGTCAAAAATAGACCGCGTTGAGCAAACAAATGCAGGCAAAATAGTTATTATCAATCTCAAGGTAAGGAAGCATCGGTAACGGTAGATGAGATTATTGTGAGTGTGGGGCGATCGCCAAACGTGGAAGGATTGAATCTGGAATCTGTAGGCGTGGAGTACAACACACAAAAAGGCGTATTTGTCAACGACAACTTACAAACTACTAATCCCCGTATTTATGCCGCCGGCGACATTTGCATGAGTCACAAATTCACCCACGCTGCGGATTTTGCAGCCAGGATGGTGATTCAAAACACCCTGTTTTTTGGGCGC
>JAJAYT010000590.1 GCA_026786085.1 Microcoleus sp. CAN_BIN18
CGGCAAAGTCACCGTCAATTCGGCGCGAATTCGCCCCGGGTTGCGGCCCAAGACTACAATTCGATCGGCTAAAATGACCGCTTCTTCAATCCCGTGAGTTACGATTAACACAGCTTTAGTGGGAATCTTTTTTTCTAGCCACAAATCTAATAACTCAAACCGCAAGTTTTCTGCTGTTAGCACGTCTAAAGCCGAAAACGGTTCATCCATGCAAAGCAATTCGGGTTCCACCGCCAAAGCTCTAGCGAATCCCACCCGCTGCCGCATTCCGCCAGAAAGTTCTTTCGGATAAGCATTTTCAAATCCGTCCAAACCGATGATGTCAATCATGCGCAAGGCTTTTTGGCGGCGCGGTTCGGGCAATTCTCCTTTAGCTTTTAAGCCTAATTCTACATTTTCTAGTACCGTCAGCCAGGGATAAAGGGCAAAGTTTTGAAATACAATTGCTATCCCAGGATTTAAGCCGACTAAAGGACGATTGTGGTAGAGAACTTGACCGTCGGTGGGCGGGATCAGTCCGGCAATTATCCGCATTAATGTTGATTTCCCAGAACCGGAAGGGCCGAGCAAAGCTACTATTTCCCCCGATCGCAGTTCTAAATTAATTGGCTCTAAAATAGATATTTGTTGACCGTTGGGCTGCTGGTAAGCCTTGCTGACGCCTTCTAAGGTAATCAGGCACTCTGTTGCTGTTTTAACTATCACAACTAAACCTCCTCGCTTGTTGTTTAACTTTAGTTATTAGTCAGTAGTCAGTTGTCATTAGTCAGTTGTCAGTAGTCAGTAGTCAGTTGTCATTAGTCAGTTGTCAGTAGTCATTAGCAAAAAACTCTGCGAAAATCACAACTGTTGACTGATCACTGATTACTGATCACTGACTGCCGAGTATTCGGTCAATTTCATGTGATAGACGATCGCCTTTTCACCAGGAATAAGACTGGAATAGCAGCGTGTTGGAGCGCAACTGAAAATACAGCCAGCCAAGTAATTGAGCGATCGTCCAAAATTCCCATCGCCAAACTGCCCAGAAACCATGATAAGCCATAGCCTGTGTTAAATCCCATAGGCGGAACCTCTTTTGTCGGCAGGCACGAGTCCAGCTACGGCGGCTTTCAAAATCAAAACTCGTCAAATCCTCTCTCCCTCTCCCGGAATCCCCTTGTTGCTTGTTCGGGAATCCCCTCTCTCCCCCTCGAACATCGCGGACAATCTTTCGCTGGCGCTGTAGCGCGAGCTGCGGGGGACATCAGTACGTCGCGGGCCCGAGTGCATCTGCTTTGTTTGTCGGTGCGATCGGCGATCGTCAATGGGGCGGCTGCTTGTCTGTTTCCGGTTAGTGGCTTGATTGATGAATAAATAAATGAGTAGGAAAATAGATTTAGAATCGCTGATGCGATCGGGGCGGGGATTTTCCTGGCAGTTAATTTGTTCTTTTGAGCTGGTATTGTTGGCACAAACTGGTTCGATCTACTTTCCTAAACGAGCTAACATCGCACCTAACTGAACGGCGATTACTCCTAGTATGGCACTGCCAGCCCAGTAAGAAGCGGCCAAGCTATAAGCTCGATCGCCCAACAAGACATTTGACTCTAAACCGTAAGTCGAAAAAGTAGTATAAGCGCCCAAAAATCCCGTTGCAACCATTAACCGCACCTCCGACGGTACAGTTGGCATCCGTTCAAAAACCAGGGTGATAAAAAATCCCATAGCCAAGCAACCGGTGATGTTAATAAAAAAAGTTCCATAGGGAAAAGCTGTGCCGAAACGGTTGGCAAACCACAAGGTGATATAATATCGGCTCAAAGCGCCGGCAACGGCACCTAAACTAATTGCGATCGGATGGCGGAGATTCGGATCTTGCAGCATCAAACGATTTGAGATTTGAGATTTGAGATTAATACCACAGATTGTGCGAAATAGTTAAATGTTTTGGCTTTTTTTATTGTAAGGGCGATCGCTCAATACGCGATTGTTAAAACTGTTTATCCCCCGGAGATCCCTTGCAGCATCCCCCGGATAGTCGGGGGACTTTAAGAACACTCTTGTCCCCCCAATGGGAAAGGGGGTTAGGGGGGATCAGCCTTAACAATCGCGTATTGAATTAGACAAGCAGTTGGAAATCCTGTGCAGTTATCAGGTTAGCTTGCACTCCAATTAAATTTGCCAAAACCAGATTGCCAGCGCGAACTAAAGTCGCATTGCTGTCTTGAGTAATGGTCAACTGTTCAAACCGCAAACCGCCGGATAATCCTATCAAGTCCTGCCCCTTTGTGAAGTCGGCAATAATGTCAATTCCCTGACCGTTACCTAACACAAAAGTATCCTTTCCTTGACCTCCAATTAGACTGTCACTGCCCAAATCACCAGTCAAGATATCGTCACCGATGCCGCCGATCAGAGTGTCGTCTCCATCTCCTCCAGTCAGGATATCATTTCCTTCGCAACCGTCTAACAGATCGTTATCTTTGCCGCCAAACAAGAAATCATCACCTTTGCCGCCGCACAGTGTATCGCTGCCCGACTCCCCGAACAGAGAATCATTCCCTTTGCCGCCGAAAATTATATCGTTGCCTTTGCCTCCAAACAAGGAATCATTGCCTTTGCCGCCGTCGGTAAAATCATCACCTTTGCCGGCGTTAATTAAATCGTCAGAGTCGCCACCGTGGAGCAAATCATTCCCCTGATTTCCGAAAATTGTATCAGCACCTTCGCTGCCAATTACAATGTCATTCCCTTTGCCGCCAAACAGCAAGTCATCCCCTTGCAGACCATCTATAAAATCATTGCCTTCATTGCCGTTGAGAGTGTCGCTGCTGTTGCCGCCAAAGAGGTTGTCATTGCCTTGATTGCCGTTGAAGAAGCTAGGAATGTTAGTGCCAAAAAAGGCGTCAGCTAAAGGCGTGCCCATTATCACCCCAGTCTTGCTAGCGATCGAATTTTCGACAGCATTCGGGAGGTTGAAGTTGGGGTAGGGGATGCGATCGCAGATGCACTCATCATCAGGCTTTTCAGCGCTGGTAGCTATTTCAGTGGTGGTAGCGATTTCAGTGCTATCAGGCATTTGAGTGCTATCAGGCATTTGAGTGCTATCAGGCATTTCAGCGCTATCAGGGGTTGGTGTTGTCGGTGTCGGCGTGGTGACAGCCGTTGGCCTTGGCAGAGGCCGGGGAACAGGTGCAACG
>JAJAYT010000591.1 GCA_026786085.1 Microcoleus sp. CAN_BIN18
ATTCTAGGGTTTGCTATTATCATCACTTAACGTGATTTTTGTCAAGTGATATTTTGTCCTGTCAGTTGCCCTGAAGCAAGGAACAGTTTTTTTGAAGTGCGATCGGCAACTCGATCGTCTTTGATTCTATAGATTTAGCTACTCGTAAAGGTTTGAGAGCGGAGTGGAGGCGATCGCGCGAAATTTGTTTTGGGCCTTGGGGCGACTTATTTGAGGGGGAATTCGACCAATTTTTGGCAGGTTAAATGCTGCGATCGCTTCCTAATTAAGCGCTCAAATCTAGGTTTTTAGCATCAATAAATTTATATCCTCCAAGCGGTCGATACCCTAACGAGAGTTTGTCATCTATACTGATCGTAATTACCCGGAAGTGCCAGTCTTGTTTTCAAGCTAACATCTTGAAAGCGGGGCTGGTTTTATCTTATGTGACGAAATATTCCCGGAAAAAACCCGGTTTCCGATCGCCGGTGCGTTAGTCTGATAAATTTTATCGACACCAGCGCGTGAAAAATAATTGAATTGCGAGTAAGCTTCAAACCCATACCAAACAATAAAAATTTGGCAAATCTAAAATGTAAAATCTAAAATCTAAAATTATATGACTATGGTTGAGCCAGTTGCAGAGTTAAGCAAACCTCTATCTCTTCAGACTCTTGAAATACTAGATCAGAAAATATCTCAGCTCGTTCTACCTCCAAAAACAGCTCTCACAATTTCTAAACAAGACATTAGATATACCCTCAAAGCCTCAACTATAGAGGGCGTTTTTGCCACTGTCTTCGCCGACTCGACTACTGGTCTGCTGCAGAGCAACTTTTTGCTGCAACTCGGCGCGAGCAGCGTGGAAATAGGTATATTATGTGCTATTCCGATGTTGGTAAATTTCCTGCAACCATTAGGAGCCTACATCGCCGATCGCACAACCAGCCGTCACTGGTACAACCTAGGAATATTCGGCGCGTCGCGGCTGCTGTGGTTGGTGCTGGTGGTGGCAATTTTTTGGGGCTCTGCTCATCCCGATCGCCAACAACTGCTCCAGTGGACGCTAGCAACCGTCCTAGGTGCTAGCGCGATCGCAGCTTTTGCCACTTCTAACTGGTTTAGTTGGATGGCTGCGGTGGTTCCTCACCGCTTGAGGGGACGCTATTTTGGCTTTCGCAACAGTGCTACCAGCTTAGTTACTTTACTGGGAGTACCACTAATGGGACTGTTCGTGTCAGCCTGGGATTCCCAGCCAATTTTGGGCTATGGTGTTGTTTTATTTTTGGGTGTTGTGGCGGGAATGATTAGTTTGGGGTATCAATTCTTGATGGTTGATGTGAATCCGCAGGCATACCGAAAAGATGCAGAGAGCGATCGACTCAAAGAGAAAAAAGAAAAGATAAAAACAGATTTTGTGCCTTCAGTGCTGAAAGATTCTAATTTCTTAATGTTTATTCTTTACTTTAGCGTGTGGACATTTGCAGTTAATCTCAGCGGGCCTTTTTTTAATATCTACCTGCTCAAAGATTTAGGCTTAGATGTGAGTTTGGTAACGATTTACACCAGCTTGAGTTCGGGAGCAAATCTGCTGCTGCTGATGTTTTGGGGCAAGTTAGCCGATCGCTGGGGAAATCGCCCGCTGCTAATTGCGGTTGGGCTGGTGGTGGCGGTAACGCCTTTGCTATGGCTGGGTACGGGCAATTACCCGTTTGCCCTGTGGGTATGGCTGCCGCTGCTGCACTTGCTGGGGGGGACGACTTTAGGGGCGATCGG
Organism: Microcoleus sp. CAN_BIN18; assembly: GCA_026786085.1. Classification (GTDB taxonomy): domain Bacteria; phylum Cyanobacteriota; class Cyanobacteriia; order Cyanobacteriales; family Microcoleaceae; genus Microcoleus. The sequence goes on from JAJAYT010000591.1 coordinate 1,756, forward strand.
GCTTTGTACTACCAATATTCAAATGGAGATAGCGCCGATCGAACAACCTTCGACTTATTTTGCGATCGCCGCCGCAGTTTCGGGAGTAGCTGGGGCTTTGGGAACTACCGGCGGTGGCTTTCTTGCCGAACTTCCCGGCATGAGTTTGGGGGGACTGTTTGCCCTCTCGGCTGCTGTGCGGTTGGTGGGTTTGCTGCCGTTGATTTTGGTGCGAGAACCGCGTAGTGTGTCGCTAAGGGCGATCGTCCCGACTTTTGTATTTTCACAACTTCAACGATTAACGGCCAACGATTAACCGTTAAAAGTTAATTGTTGACCGTTGAAAAGCTTTTTTTGATCTTTCAGCATAGGTGCTGTTGAAGAAAAAATTACTTTTGATTATTAACTAACAATTAACTAATAACTGGGTTTGTCCCCAATTATTAATTACTTGCTAGCAATTGACTGATGACTAATGACCAACGACCGATCGCCAATAGATTAAGCTTGCCGCGAGTAGTATTCCACAACTAGCAGTTCGTTAATCTGAAGAGCAATCCACTCACGTTCGACAATGCCGTTAACTTTGCCAACCATTTTTTGCTTATCAAATTCCAAGTGACTGGGCAAGTTAGCCAAGCCTGGGTCTTTGAGATTAGCTTCAACCATTGTGCGCGATCGCTCTTTATTTTTCACTGCAATCACTTCACCAGGCTTGCACTGATAGCTGGCGATGTTCACTTCACGATCGTTCACAGTAATGTGACCGTGATTTACCAATTGTCTAGCGGACGGAATGGTTGGAGCCATTCCCATCCGAAACACAGTATTGTCCAAGCGCATTTCCAAGAATTGCAGTAACACTTGACCTGTGGAGCCGGTGACACGGCGGGCTTTGCGGACGTAACGGAGCAGTTGGCGTTCCGTCACACCGTAATTGAAACGGAGTTTTTGCTTTTCTTGCAAGCGAACCGCGTACTCAGAGAGTTTTTTGCGGTTTTGACCATGCTGCCCAGGCGGATAATCCCGTCTGGGAGTTTTGCGGGTTAGACCCGGCAACTCTTTCAGGCGACGGACGATTCTTAATCGGGGGCCTCGATATCGAGACATTTATTTTCCTCTCTAATCTCTGTATGCAATATTTATGCAGACTCTATATTATATGTTTGTAATGGTCAAAATTCCAACAAATATCAATAAAAAATATCGATCGACCGCAGCGCGTTCCATAATATACGGTAAATTCTGAAGTAAAAGCCGATCGATCGCCCCAACCAGCCAAAAAACTCACAACTTTCATCAGCCATGCACAACCGCAAATTTCCCCCCACTTCTTCCCCAAAGCCAGCAGCAACAGGCTCAAGCCCAACCGCGCGCTGGATATTGACTCTCGGCACACAGCTAGCAGCACTCGGTTTATTAGCGAGTGCTGTTCCAATCTCCCCAGCATCAGCCATCACAATTAGATTCCCTCGTTCTCGAAATGCCTATCGCGTCTGCGCTGTGGAACTAATCGAAGCCGGAGTCGGGGCAGAAGCAGCCGCAGCAGCTTGTGCTGACGCGCTCCACCCCCGCGACATATCGAAATGTGCCCTCCAAATCAACCGCAAAACAAATATTTCTGGTGTCGAAGCACTCTCTAGTTGTCGGCGGGTGAGGCGTCCCGTTGAATTGGCTACTTGCGTAGTGAATATCAACAGCAAAACTCGAACTCAACCTGCGGCTCCCCTGTTAGTGCTTGATGGGTGTCGTCGCAGTTTATTACCACAACAGTTTGCTGAATGCGTAGTCGGGCTTAGTGGCAAACTTGACTTTCCCACTGACAGGTTAATGGCCACTTGTCTCGATCCGAGGGACAAAGTGAGCCTGGACGGGCGTCCTGCACCGACGCCTCCTACGGAGCTAATTGCACCGCCTTCTCGCCTCAATTAATCACTGTTGACTGTTGACTGTTGACTGTTGACTGTTGACTGTTGACTGTTGACTGTTGACTAAGCGGTAAGGTGCGCAGTGCGCACCCTACATAAGTCGGTTCTGCCTAAGTCTTGTGATTGTTACCAATCACCAATCACCAATCACCAATCACCAATCACCAATCACCAATCACCAATAACAAACAACCAATAACCAATAACTAATAAAATGTCAGAAATTTTTGCTCAAATTACAGTCGAAGAATTAGGTCGCTATTTAGCAGAAACCAATGCTGAGAAATTGCAGCTTGTGGATGTGCGGGAACCTTACGAAATTGAACTCGCGGCGTTGCCGGGATTTGTAGCTTTTCCACTGAGCGAGTTTCCCGAATGGTCTGGTGATATTGACGATCGACTAAACCGCGATACAGAAACCCTAGTTCTGTGCCATCATGGAGTGCGATCGGCTCAAATGTGCCACTGGTTGAGCACTCAAGGATTTACCAACGTTAAAAATATCGTTGGTGGCATCGATGCTTACTCAATGGTGGTCGATCGCACCGTCCCCCGCTATTAAACCGCAATATAGGTTCGTAGTGAGGACTTTAGTCCTTCTTTCCTGCGGACTAAAGTCCTCACTACGAACCTTTTTTATGATTGCGTTGGGCGGACACGAGATGAATCCTAATTAACAGCAGCAAATCGAAAATTCAAAAGTGTGCTCATAGTGAGTCGATCGCGCCCATGCCTTTTCGAGTCATAAAGAGCCTCATCAGCCGCCAGTACCAGCGTTGCTGCATCATTATCCGGGCCCGGAACAACGCTGGCAATTCCCAAACTAATTGTCACCATAGAATTAGGCAGACAGTCTACACTTTCCGGGTCAAAAACAATATTCAAAGCTTTGATTTTCGCTCTAATATGTTCAGCAACAAGCAGAGCGCCCGCCGCATCAGTTTGAGGTAAAATAACCGCAAACTCCTCGCCACCGTAGCGAGCGGCTACATCAGCGGGACGATCGAGCGATCGACGAATTGCCTGAGCTACCGATCGCAAACAATTATCTCCAGCTTGATGTCCGTAGGTATCGTTATAAATTTTGAAATAATCAATATCGCCCAAAATTAAAGATATCGGAGATCCGTCACGAGCATTATGTTTCCATTCCGCTCGCAAGCAACTGTCAAAATGCCGTCTATTGCCAATTTGAGTAAGTTCGTCCACATTCACCAAACCTTGCAACCGTTCATTTTCTTGCTGCAACTCCTCAAAAACAACAGCCGAGAAATTGTCCTCGCACAAATTTTGTTCTTGAAAATACAGGCGATATAATTCGCAAGACAAAGTGCAGTTGTTTCCGTCTAATTTGACAAGTCCCATGCTGTCTAACTGCAGAAGTGTTGAATGCTTATTAAGAGGATTCTAAAAATAGATACAC
>JAJAYT010000592.1 GCA_026786085.1 Microcoleus sp. CAN_BIN18
CAATGATATCGTTTCCGGTTGTAAGGAATGAGAATTAAATAACTTACAATTTGATGATTCTTGTGGGATGGGCGGGAGAGCCCGGTCTTTATGGTCAGGCTCGGCCGCCCATCCCACAAACTTGTGTAAATTATTTAATTTTCGATCCTTAGTTGCGTCTGGGCTTAACGGTTAGCTGTTCGGTGATGTTACGATCGGGGCAGAGTTTTAAGGAATTTTTGTAAAGTTTGTATAAAGCTAGCCCTTGTTAACAATAATACTTGGTAAAGCTGGAATTGCTAAGACAGAATAGGTTACAGATATCAGTTTGAAATTTGAAACCAGGACTTCATGGTCAGCCAAACCCCAGAGGCAGATTTTCGGGTAACGTACTTGGACGAAATTCCCTCAGTTCACATACCCATGCGTTTGAGCGTACTTGAAGCCGTAAACTTCAAGACAACCTGCCAGCAACTTTTCTCTGACAGCAATGTTCCCAGCAAAATTGTTCTAGACTTCGCTCAGACTACATTTATAGACAGTAGCGGGATCGGTGCTCTAGTCAGCAATCTCAAATTTGCGAAACAGCGCGGCAGTGACTTGGTGCTCCGAAGCCTCAAGCCGCAAGTGATGGCAGTATTTGCTCTGACCAGCTTAGATCAAGTGCTGACGATCGAGCAGCCGTCTGCAACCTCAATTCCTACAGAGACCAATCGATCGGACAATCAGCTACCGATGACGCACCCCTCGGTGCAATCGTGGGTAAAACGACTCATCGACATCGTTGGGGCAATCGTTGGTTTGATAATTACAGGAATATTGTTCATACCGATAGTCGCAGCTATCACAATTAACGATCCGGGCCCGATATTTTTTGCGCAAACCCGCTGTGGTTGGATGGGCAGAAGATTTCAGATTTGGAAGTTTCGCTCGATGTGTACCAACGCCGAAGCTATGAAATCCCAAATCAAGAACCAAGCCTCCGGCGCTTTTTTCAAAAATGACAATGACCCCCGGATTACTAAAGTCGGGCGCATCTTGCGCAAAACCAGTCTTGATGAACTACCACAATTTTGGAACGTACTCAAAGGCGAAATGAGTCTAGTCGGCACCAGACCTCCGACTCCAGACGAGGTTGATCGCTATGAAGTACCTCAGTGGCAGCGTTTCGATGTCAAGCCCGGGATGACGGGCGAATGGCAAGTCAACGGTCGCTCTCAAGTCCGCGATTTTGAAGATGTCATCCGTTTAGATTTAAAATACCAACAAAACTGGAGTCTGATCTATGACCTGAAACTAATTGTTAAAACTGTAACAGTCCTATTTAACAAAAATAGCGGCGCTATGTAGGAGTCCTCAACGATTCACCGCTGAACTTTCAGGTGCTGTTGCCGATGGGTGGCGAGAATTCAAACTCGATACGATCGTCAAGCAGGCGATCGTTCGCGATCGCGATAGCTACGTTAGCATTAGGTGTTAAAATTTACACAGAAAATGCGTCGCTGTTGCTAGCTCTGTAATCAGAGCATGAATTAGCAATTTGCGAGTTCGAGGTCGTACTCGAATAACGCCAGCATGGTTTTCTCTTGACCACCGGAACTCACGTGTATTTAGAAAAGTATCGACCTCTAACACAGTCGAAGCTCAAATCACTCTTCGCTATCAAAATCGGGAATTTTCCCTCTTTAAACGCCCTACCGAGGCGGTTTACAGTATCGGTTGCCTCTCATGTACTCTGCGAGTAAATGGTGCGAAAGGAATGCTCACCTTGAGGCAAAACGGGCTTCTTCAACTCAAGCTTGACTTAACTAATATGTTGCCAAGACCTTGCCCTCCTTTTCCTCTCCCTCCGGCGCTGAGTACAGCGGTGATGGGAACCTACCAAGGGGAAGAAAGATGAAAGATAAGCAACCAAAGGCCGAGTCGCACCTTCAGGTAGAAACAGACCTGAAGGCTTTAACATCCGTTTTGGAATGGTTGGAGAATATCGTCTTGCCGATGCTGACGGAGGATTTCGGGTGGCAGTGCCGACTAATCATCAACGAAGGTTTTACCAACGCTGTCCGCCACGCTCACCACAACTTGCCCGTCGCCACTCCGATCGACATTGAGGTAAAAGTGTTTGCCGATTACTTAGAAATTAGGATTTGGGACAGGGGTCAACCCTTCAACCTGGAAGCAAAGCTGCACTCCATTATGGCAGAGCAGCGCGACCCCTTGGACAGGGAAGGAGAAAGGGGACTGGTATTTATGTACAAGCTCACAGACGAGCTGCAATATATCCGTACTGACGATCGCCGTAACTGCCTACTAATGCGAAAAAACCTGATCTGAGGGCGCGATGCCCGCTAGGAGCCCCTAGCGGCTTCTTTCGCAAGGAGTGGAAAGTCCCAGCGTCGCCCCTGCCAGAGCTACTGGAAACCAAACCACATCCTCTGCAATTCAACGGGTGCAGGCTCGAAGCGTGGGGCGGCAGGACAATTGGCTTTTCTTCTAAATATGATGCGTATTCTAATTTATTCGTATAACTACTATCCAGAGCCGATCGGCATTGCCCCCCTGATGACAGAACTAGCGCAAGGCCTAGTCAAGCGCGGCCACCAAGTCCGAGTCGTCACAGGAATGCCCAACTATCCCCAGCGCCGGATTTATCCAGAATATCGGGGCAAATTCTACCTCACCGAAGAACACAAAGGCGTCACAATTCAGCGCAGCTACCTGCGCGTCAACGGCCCCCATCCCAGCCTCCTAGACCGACTTTTGCTAGACGGCAGTTTTGTCCTCTCCAGCGCCGTCCAAGCCTTCAGCGGCTGGCGTCCCGACGTAATTTTCTCGACAATGCCGCCTTTACCGATTTGCGTCCCAGTGGCTTTTTACGGCTGGATTCGCGATATCCCGATCGTCCTCAACGTCCAAGATATCGTCTCAGAAGCAGCCGTGCGCGTCGGCTTGGTGAAAAAAAACGGACTGCTAATTAAGATTGCTGACGCCTTAGAAAAATTCGCCTACAGCACAGCCAGCCAAGTCAGCGTCATCGACAGCGGTTTTATCAGCAAATTGCACTCTCAGGGAGTACCCCCCGAAAAAATAGTTTGCGTTCCCAATTGGGTAGATGTCAATTTCATTCGGCCCTTACCCAAGGAAAATAACTCATTTCGAGAAACTCACAAACTCAAGGGCAAATTTGTCGTTCTTTATGCTGGAAATATTGCCCTCACTCAAGGCTTGCAAACAGTTGTCCAAGCAGCGGCTCGTTTGAAACACATACCCGAAATCGCTTTTGTAATTGTGGGAGAATCAACAGCACTCGCGCGCTTGCAAAAAGATTGCGAAACTTACAAAGCTACTAATGTAATGTTACTGCCCTTTGAACCGCGAGAAAAATTGCCCGAAATGTTAGCTGCTGCCGATGTTAGTTTGGTCGTACAAAAGCGCCGGGTTACTAACTTTAATATGCCTTCAAAAATTCAAGTGCTTCTTGCGAGTGGTCGGGCTATTTTGGCGTCGGTTCCTGAAACTGGTACAGCCCACAAAGCTGTGCAGCAAAGCGGTGGCGGGGTTGTAATAGCGCCGGAAGATCCGCAGGCTTTGGCTGATGCTGTTGAGGATTTGTTCTTAAATCGCGATCGGGTGAATGCGTTGGGCGAGCAAGGTAGAAAGTATGCTGTTGAAAATTACGGAATTGAGTAAGCTTTGAATCATTATGAAGCTTTATTTGCGGCGGTGGCTGCGAGTCATGCTGAGAAAATCTTGGAACCTCTGCCAAAATGATCGCAGTTGGGCGATCGCTCCGGTAAATGAAATAGATCCAGTTGACAAGATAAAATTAGTAAGATGGGTGTAAAACAGCAAGTTAATTATATTGTTTTATATGTAAAAAAGTAAAGTTAGCAGCTAGACCCTATCAAATGAAATCCTGTTTTGGGAATGGAGAAAAGATGCAAATAGAGCAAATGAAGTCGAATGTAATTCTGCGAGGCTCCCTCTTCCCAGAACCGGTAAAAGTAATTGTGGCAGTGCCGATGGGAGATGCCATTAAACTCATCGGCAAAGGAATCAATACTAACCAAGTATACGAGTCCATTCTGTCCAAAGAACAGTTGGCTCAACTAGAAGCTACCCCAGAACAAGAACCCTTTGACGGTAACGCCCTGCATTTTCGCCTCGGCGTGGAAGCCCTGCGCTTGGGTTTAGCCTACGAATATGACCCTTATTTTGCCCTGGCGATCGCCCATGTAGACCCCCTGCCCCACCAACTAGAAGCCGTCTACGAATACTTTCTCAAACAACCCCGCATCCGCTTCCTGCTAGCCGATGACCCCGGTGCTGGTAAAACCATCATGGCCGGACTGCTACTCAAAGAACTCAAAGTCCGGGGCTTAGTCAGACGCACCTTAATTGTCACCCCCGCCAACCTCACCTTTCAATGGCAGCGGGAACTCAAAGACAAATTCCGCGAAGATTTTGAGGTGATTCGGGGCGATGTCCTGCGGGCAAATTACGGCTCTAACCCTTGGAAAGAAAAGAAACAAGTCATCACCTCAATATCCTGGGTTTCGCGCATTGAAGATGCCAAAAATAGTCTCCTGCGGAGTCATTGGGACTTAATCATTGTGGATGAAGCCCACAAGATGAGCGCCTATAGTTCTGATGATAAAACCTTGGCTTACAAACTCGGTGAAGAACTTTCCAAGCTCACCGACCACTACTTATTGATGACCGCGACTCCTCATAAAGGCGACCCCAAAAACTTTTGTTTATTCCTAGAACTTTTAGACCGCGATGTTTATGGTGATGTTACGAGTTTAGAAGAAGCAATGCGTCGGAACAATGCTCCGTTTTATTTGCGGCGGACTAAAGAAGCTCTCGTTACTTTCCCCGATACAGAGACAGGTCAAGCCAAAAAACTATTTACTAATCGCAAAGTTGAAACCATTGATTTTCAAATTGATGACGAAGAATTGGATTTCTATGACGACTTGACTAAGTATGTAGAAGACCAGTCAATCAAAGCATCGGCTGATGATTCCGCCCGTGGTCGCGCCTTGGGTTTTACGATGGCAATGTTGCAACGTCGTTTCGCGTCTAGTGTCTACGCGGTACGACGCAGTTTAGAACGAATGCGCGATAAACGCCAACGGATGTTGGAAGACCCAGAGGCTTATCGGGCCGAACAGATTGCGAAGAAAGTTCCAGAGGATTTTGATGAACTGACTGAAGCAGAACAGGAAAAAATTCTGGGAGATTTGGAAGGACTTGTCGCTTCAGTTGACCCGGTAGCATTGCAACAAGAAATCTATCAGTTGAACAAACTGATCGACCAAGCGCGGACGTTGGAAAAACGAGAAGTTGAATCGAAACTGGTGAAACTGAAAGAAGCTATTACCCAGAAAGGTATATTCCAAGATCCGCTGATGAAACTGCTGCTTTTCACCGAGCACAAAGACACCTTGGATTATTTGGTGGGTAAGCTGCGGGAGTGGGGACTATCGGTGACTCAGATTCACGGGGGGATGAAAATTGGAGACAGGGATACGCCCAATACGCGAATTTATTCTGAACGGGAGTTTCGGGAAGATTGTCAGGTATTGGTGGCGACGGAAGCGGCGGGGGAAGGGATTAATTTGCAATTCTGCTGGTTTCTGATTAACTATGATATTCCCTGGAATCCGGTGCGTTTGGAACAGCGGATGGGTCGGATTCACCGTTATGGTCAGGATAAGGATTGTCTGATTTTTAACTTTGTTTCGACGAATACTCGCGAAGGACGGGTGTTGTGGAAGTTGTTTGAGCGCATTCGGGCGATCGAGATTGACATCGATCCAGAACGCACTGGCAAAGTGTTTAATGTTTTGGGCGATATTTTTCCGGCTAATCAGCTAGAACGGATGATTCGGGAGATGTACGCTCACAATTTGACGGAAGATGTGATTAAGAACCGCATTGTCGAGCAAGTGGATACCGATCGCTTCCGCCGCCTCACCAATTCCGCTTTGGAAGGATTAGCCAAGCGGGAACTCAACTTAAGTGCGATTATTGGTAAATCAGCAGAAGCAAAAGAGCGACGTTTGGTGCCAGAAGTGATTGATGACTTTTTTGTGCAAGCAGCCCCGATTTCGGGGATTCACCCCAAGGAAACGCGCCAGCATCAGAAGGTGTACCGTATTGGGCGAGTACCCCGTACTCTGTGGCCGATCGGGGAACGTTTGGAAACCCGCTTTGGCAAATTGGGTCATGAATACAAAAAGATTACGTTTGATAAACATAAGTTGACAGATGACCCAACGCTGGAATGGGTGACACCCGGACATCCGTTGTTTGAGTGCGTGCGGGAAGATGTGCTAATGCGGGTACAGGATGATTTGCGCCACGGGGCACTATTTTTCGATTTGCATCGCCACGATCCTGCGAGATTGGATGTGTTTTCGGGGGCGATCGCCGATGGACGCGGTAACAAGCTGCACGAACGTGTCTATGTGGTGCAGACGGAAATCGACGGGACAATGACCGTGCGACAGCCGACTTTGTTTTTAGATTTGGTGCCAGTAACTGATAGTACCAATTTGGTTGATGGTTTGCCAAACGATGCAGATTTACCCAGCCGCGACCAAACAGAACAAGCGTTGGTCGAACAAGAATTGAATCGTTTTTTGATAGAGATTCGGACTCAACGAGAGCAGGAGGTTAAGACAATTTCCGACCACATGGAAATTAGTCTCAATACAATTATTGACAAGGTACAGTGTCAGTTTGCTGAATTGATTTCGCGACAAGAATCTGGTGCCAAGGAATCTGGACTAGACGGCCGCATCAAACAAATGGAAGACCGATTGTTTGAGTTAAACGGGCGATTGGAAACGCGGCGGGAAGAACTGGAAAAAGAGCGCAGTTGCACGATCGCCAATATTCAACATCACGGACGGGCTTGGGTACTTCCCCATCCAGAACGCACATCCCCTGAAATGGCTGCTATGGTTAGCGATCGCGAAATAGAGCGAATTGCAGTCGAGGCAGTTATTGCCTATGAAAATGCGAGGGGCTGGCTGGTGGTGAGTGTAGAAAAGGAGAATCGGGGCTTTGATTTAATCTCCCGCAAACCTCATCCAGAAGACCCAAATACTGCAATTTCCGTGAGGTTTATTGAGGTTAAAGGGCGATCGCGGGTGGGTGAAGTAGCCCTCACCACCAACGAATACAAGACAGCAGAACGCTTAAAAAAAGACTACTGGCTGTATGTAGTCTTTAACTGCGCTTCTACTCCAGAAGTGCATCCAATACAAGACCCCGTGCAGTTGGGATGGGTAGCGCTGGTGAAGATTGAACATTATCATGTTGATGCAGAGAAAATTTTGGAGGCCAGCAAGTGAGTAACAAAACTAATTATCCCAAACGCCTCATCGAAGTTGACCTCCCCATCAAGCGGATTTCCGCCCACGCCAGACGGGAAAAATCTATCCGTCACGGGCATATTTCAACGCTGCATATTTGGTGGGCGAGGCGACCTTTGGCTGCGTGTCGGGCGGTGATTTGTGCTTCATTGTGGATCGATCCTGTTGATGAACTCTGCCCTCAAGATTTTCGGGATAAAGCAGCCAGCATTATTAATGATTTTGCTAAGAAAGTGGCGACGGATAAGGATTTAGCTAATCATTGTTCTCCTGAAAATTGGAGTAAGTGGAAGGTTTTAGCCAAAATTGAAAATCAGTTAGATCCTAATAATCCCCAGCATTTCAATATTCTGCGATATCGGTTATTGGATTTTATTGCGGATTTTGCTAATTGGGATAATTCCACACAGTCAGACTATTTAGAAACCAGTCGCGCTTTAACTCAAGCAGCCCATGAAGCTTTAGGCGGAGTTCCGGGAACTCGTCCCCTAGTTGTTGACCCCTTTGCTGGGGGTGGTTCGATTCCTTTGGAAGCGCTGCGAGTAGGTGCGGATGCTTTTGCTTCTGACTTGAATCCGGTGGCGGTTTTGTTGAATAAAGTGGTGTTGGAATATATTCCTAAATATGGGCAAAAGTTAGCGGATGAGGTGCGGAAGTGGGGACAGTGGGTTAAGGAAGAAGCAGAGAAGGAATTAGCTGAATTTTATCCGAAAGACGCTGATGGAAGTACGCCGATTGCTTATCTTTGGGCTAGGACAATTATTTCTGAGGCTCCTGATGATGGGACGGGGATTCCTGTGGAAGTGCCGTTGATGCGTAGTCTTTGGTTGGCAAAGAAAGCTGGGAGATATAGGGCTTTGCGCTGGGTACGGGATGCTTCGGGTATTGTGCAAACTGAGACGATAGAAGTGACTTATGCGGATGGGGTAACGCGCAAGGTGCGCCGTCCTTTGTTGGAGATTTTTGAGCCGAAGAGTGAGAATGATGTTGAGAAGGGAACGTCTAAAGGTGGGGTGGCTACCTGTCCAGTTACAGGATTCTCAAATTCGGTTGAGAGCATAAGAATTCAACAGATTAAGAGAATTGGAGGGACAAGCGACTCAAGGTTGATATGTATTGTTTTTCCTAAAGCATCAGGACGTTCTTATCAATATCCATCAGAAATGGATTTATTATCATTTGTCAAAGCAAAGGAAAAAATAGAAAAAATTCAAAAAAACACAACAAGTTTATTGTGTTTGGTTCCAGAAGGTAAACTCAATCATTTAAGAGG